>JAZDIO010000024.1:0-6067 GCA_043804965.1 Candidatus Firestoneibacteriota bacterium
TAATGTGACGAACAAAAATATTAAATCGGAATGTTAGAAGAAATATTGAAAGATTTCCTGATGATTTTATGTTTTCACTTAAGAGGGATGAGATTATGAACTTATCCCAAATTGGGATAAGTTCAATTAAACATGCTCCGAATGTTTTAGCTTTTACAAGAAGAGGAGTGTCAATGCTCTCATCGGTGCTTAATAGCAAACGTGCTATAAGGGTAAACATTGCAAACGAGGGACAGACACCCTTAACTTGTGTTGGAGAAAGACTGCGCCTGATTATTAAAAAAATTAAACAGGGGACAGGCACCGGAAGTGATCGTTGTCAGTCCCCTTTCTGCAAAACCCTTTGAAATGCCCTTTTATTTCTGATATAATCAACTGATTTATTGATAGAATAAGAAAAACTTGTTCTGATTGAAAATGGAAAGTCGAGAGTTGACCGCAATCGAAGAAAAAGAGTACTGGGAAATAGAGCAATAGAACAATAGAACGCAATTGAGATAAGGAATTTAATCTATTATCTATTTTCTATTGATCGATTGCTCTATTTTTTGCGGTAAGCAAAAAATGGGCCCGTAGCTAAAATGGATATAGCAGTGGTTTCCTAAACCGCGCGCTGGAGGTTCAATTCCTCTCGGGCCCACCATTTTGCCGAAGGCAAAATGAAGTTAAAGGTTTTTAAGGTTTGTAAAGTTATAAGGTTTTACATTATTGTGTTATAAATATAATAATATCACATTTAAAAAAGACCTTACAAACTTTAAAAACGTTATAAACTTTATGAACTGACGAACTTAGAGAGGCTTTATGAACATGATTTCTTTACATAACCATACCATTCACTCCGACGGGGAGCTGATACCTTCGGAGCTTGCCAGGCGGTGCGAAGAAATCGGGTATTCCTATATCGGTATTACCGACCATGCGGATTCGTCTAACCTGGAAAGCCTGATACTAAGCACAGTTCGTGTTTGCAGGGATATTAACAAGTGCTTTTCCATAAAAGCGATTCCGGGCATCGAACTGACTCATGTTGCGCCGAAGCAGATAGCGGCTCTGGCAAAAGAAGCAAGAAGGATGGGGGCAAAGCTTGTACTGGTGCACGGGGAAACTATTTCCGAACCGGTAAGGCCGGGGACCAACTTTGAAGCGTTAAATTCCGATATTGATATACTTGCGCATCCGGGATTGATCACAAAAAAAGATATGATACTTGCAAAAAAACGAGGTATTTATGTTGAAATCACGACTAAACAAGGACACTCTTTAACGAACGGGCATGTGGCGAAACTTGCCCTCGCGGTTGGCGCAAAAATGATTTTAAGCACTGACGGCCATCGGCCGGGGGAATTTGTCACGCTTTCTCAGGGGCTGAAAACTGCGCTGGGCGCGGGATTGACCAGGGCTCAGGCGCTTGTGCTCTTGAAAAATACAAAACATATCGCAGAGGAGAAATTAAGATGAAAAAAGAAAAAGAAGATTTTAAAAAATCGATGCACACCGACGAGCTGGTTTCTTTTACTGCTAAAGTTGTCGAATATTTTAAAGATCCGGCAAATACAAAAAAGTGGCTTGACATTCTTTTTTACGCGGTTATCGCGATAGTCGCGCTTTTCATGTTCCATACCTGCCAGGTTAACCGCGATAATACCGTGAAAAACAAGCTGGGTCCGGCGGTGTATAAATTTTACAATGGAGATTACGCGGGTGTTGTACCTCTGCTCCAGGATATAGATAAAGATTATCCGAATACAAAGTTTACCGGAGAAGCGTTGTACTATCTGGGCGAAGCTGATTGCCGCCTTGGGAAATTTGCCGCTGCGGTAAAATCTCTTGAAAAGGCCAGAAAAAAGAGCGTTCCTGATATGATGAAACCGTTGATCTATATATCCCTTGCTTATTCCTATGAAGAATTGAAGGATTATCCTAAAGCGGCTGCCGTTTATGAGGAAGCTCTGAAAAAGTTTTCGGACTATGCAAGCAGGGATGAACTTCTTTCCGCTCAGGCAAGATGCCTTAAACTTTCGGGTAAACCTGAAGAAGCTAAGAAAAGGTATGAGGAGATTGTCAATAAATATCCGACCTCCCCCTGTATTGAAAATGCTAAACAGAATCTTGGCAGGTAAAGCCTCTCAATGGGCGAAAACAATATTTACATAGCTTTTATCTGGCACATGCACCAGCCTTACTATAAGGATCTGGCTACGGGGAAATATGAGATGCCCTGGGTCCGCCTCCATGGCGCCAAAGATTACCATTTTATGGTTGAACTGCTTGACCGGCATCCGAAAATCAGGCAGACGTTTAACCTTGTACCTTCGCTTATTTCCCAGATTAATGACTATGTTTTTAACAATGCTTCCGATACGGTATTTGAATTGACGGAAAAGAAAGCCGTTGATTTGGACCCTGAGGATAAGGCGTTTGTACTCTGGAACTGTTTTATGGCCAATTGGGATAATATGATAAAGCCGTATCCGCGGTATTTAGAACTCCTTGAGAAACGCGGCTATTATATCTCGCAGAAAGAACTTCCGGAAATTGCCCTGAAATTCACGGTGCAGGATTATCTTGACTTGCAGGTATGGTTTAACCTCTCCTGGTTGGACCCTCTTACCGTTGAAAAAGATTCCGCCCTAAAAGCACTAAAGGATAAAGGCGGGAAATTTACAGAGGAAGATAAAATATTGGTTTTAGGGAAACAGAAGGAGCTGCTTTCAAAAATTATTCCAAAATATAAAGAAGTTAGGGAGCGCGGACAGATAGAACTTACGACAACTCCTTTTTACCATCCCATTCTTCCGCTTGTTTATGATACCTCAATTGCTAAAGTTTCCCTGCCCCGTCTGAATATGGACTTTACTTTTTCCGCTCCGGAAGACGCCGAGGAGCAGGTTAAGCGCGCCGTTTTTTTCCATGAGAAAACTTTCGGGGTCAAGCCGAAAGGGCTTTGGCCCGCGGAAGGAAGTGTCAGCGAGGATATAATACCTCTTCTTGCAAAATACGGCGTAAAGTGGATCGCCACTGATGAAGGGATTCTTATCCAGTCTCTTAAAGCCTTTAATGGTATAAATAATTATCTCTATAAACCTTATACGGTGAAAAAAAACGGCTCGGAGATAAGTATAATATTCAGAAATAAAGAGCTTGCGGATGCTATCGGCTTTTTATATTCAAAATGGGATACGGAAGAGGCTGTAAATGATTTCATGGAAAAAATCTATAGGATTGCCGATTCTACGGATATTCAAAACCCCTTAATAAGCATTATACTTGACGGAGAAAATGCCTGGGAGTATTATAAAAACAATGCGCTCGGCTTTTTTGACGCGCTTTATGAAAGGCTTTCGAAAGACGGAAGAATACGGACCGTTACGGTGTCGGAATATCTGGAAAAATTTCCGCCTAAAGACGTACTTCCTTGCCTGTATCCGGGTTCCTGGATAAATCATGACTTTTACATCTGGATCGGGCATGAAGAAGATATTAAATCCTGGGATTATCTTTCCAGGGTAAGGCTGGACCTTATCGGCTGGAAAGAAGAAATAAAGACGAAAGATCCGGCAGCGTATGAAAAGATAATGGAAGAAATGCTGATTGCCGAGGGAAGCGACTGGAACTGGTGGTATGGCGACGATCATTCCTCCATGCAGGATGAAGAGTTTGATAAACTTTTCAGAAAGCATCTTTCCAATATCTATGAATTTGCCGGAAAGGAAGTTCCGCCTTACCTTTTAACTCCGGTGCTGAACGGCGCCAAGACCGTGGCTCCTCAGATTGCCATAACCGGTTTTATCGAGCCGGTGATAGACGGGAAGATATCCAACTTTTACGAGTGGAGTTCGGCCGGAGTCTTTGAAGTTATTAAAGCAGGCGTTGCCATTCACAGGGCTGAAACAATTACAAAGGCCTTGTTTTTTGGTTTTGATAATGCGCATCTGTATTTACGGATAGATTTTAACGCGCCTTTGTCTGTGGAAAAATATAAGGATTATAATTTTGAAATGGTAGTCCTTTGCGGGTATTTTTATAAAATCAGTTTTGACTTGAATAATCTTGGAGGGGAGATAGCTTATGATTTCTCCGCTCAGACCGAAGATAAAAAGAAATGGATAAACAAGGAAAGAGAAGGGATCAAAATTAAAGCTGTTAAAGTGGTTGAAATAGCAGTGCCTTTCGAGAAGCTTTTACTCGCGGAAGGAGAAACAGTCGCTTTTTCTTTTGTTGTAAAAAAAGGCGCCAACGAAATAGAAAAGTGGCCGGTTATGGGAAATCTCACCGTTAGCGTCCCGAGAAAAGATTTTGAATCCATAAATTGGCAGGTGTAAATGAAAAAGATCAGCCTCTTAATAGCCGGAGCAGTACTTCTCTTCTCCTGCGCCGGAAAGGAGAGTGTTTTGCAGGAAGAGAAAAGGAATGATATTACTCGAATTTCGGCGGAAAAACAGAAAACGGATGCCGTCAAGTATAATATAAAATGCAAAAACCTTAAAATAGGAGTTATTCTGCCTTTGACCGGGGATTCTGCCGACAGCGGTTTAAAGATTAAAAATGGCGTGGAGCTTGCTATCAGCACTTTCAATAAACAGAATAACACTGAGATTACTTCTTTATACCAGGATACGGAAGGAGGGGAGGCTTTACTTGAGGAATTTTACAGGGTGCAGTCGATAGATCCGCTTGTTGCCGGCATTATAGGCCCTGTTCAGGACAACTTGCTGCCAAAAATCAGAACTCTTGCCGAGAGCTGCAAACTTGTAACCGTGTCTCCGTCCGCGGCTGCTCTCATAAAAAGCAAAGGGGATCAGTATTTCTTTTCAGACGCGGTTTTTCCTGAAGATGAAGGCCGGGTTATGGCGGAGTTTATGGTAAACACTCTTAAAAAGAAAAAAGCGGGAGTGATATATCCCTCCGATAATCTTTACGGTAAGGCCTGCGCCCGGGCTTTCAGGGATGAATTAATCAAGCTGGGCGGAGAAGTGACAAAAGAAGAAAAATTTGAAGAAGGTTCTTTTGACTACAAGGAGCAAATGGTTTCTCTGGGCGGTATTGATCCTCATATTATTAAAGATATAATGTCTGCGGACAAAGACAATCTTGAAAGCATTGTTGCCAAACTGGTTACTCAGGTCAGGGCGTTTTTGCCTTCGGCGACGGAAAAGAAGAAAAACACTATCGCGCTTGTTAAATTTATCAATTCCGGCAGAGACGAAGAACAGCTTTCGGAAGAGATGGACTATGGCCGTATAATATCCGAAAAGCTGAGCTACGGGCTTGGGAAGTTTAAAGATACCAAACTTACCAGACTTGCGGAGGTAAAGCAATATATTGAAAAAAATGGTTGCGACAAGCAGGCCCTGGCTTCGCATTTTGAGGCGGCCGTTGTAATTACCGGTGCGATTTTTGAGAAAAACCCTTTAAGCTATTCTGCGAGGGTCACCGTGGAAAATATGGAGGAAAAAAACGTTTTCGGGATTTCTTTTGATTTTACCGTTTCCGATAAGCTTATTACAAACCCCGAGGGGCTAGAGGTGATTTACCTTCCGGTGAGCCTGTATGATGCCGAAAGTATCATTTCGCATCTGGTTTTCTTTGAGTTAAAAATGCCCTACCTTGGAAGCTCCGGATTTAACGACCGGAAATTTATTGCCAATATGAAGCTGAGCGACAGCGAAATTTATTTTACCGCGGGATTTAATCCGGGGAGCGCGGTTCCAATAGTTGCCGGTTTTATCCAGTCTTATAAGGATACGTATTTTGAATTGCCGGATTATTACTCCGCGGCGGCATATGATGCCGCAAATATTTTGCTGCAGGCAATAGGGCTGGGCGCCGGCACAAAAGAAGAGGTAAAGAATGCGATAAACAATATCTCTTCTATTGACCTGGTTACCGGTGCAGCCGCTTATACGGAAGGCGGAATAAAAAAAGACCTTCATATTATGGGTATATACGAAAAAGAATTAATAGAGATAAAATGACTATCGGAAAAAAACTGTCATTTTGGGTTCCTGTCGCTGCGGTTGCTTTTGGCATTTTTTATATGTCTTCTCGTCCGAATCCGCCGGGG
>JAZDIO010000025.1:0-10087 GCA_043804965.1 Candidatus Firestoneibacteriota bacterium
GGAGTCTTGATGATCTCAAAAGAAGTATTAAAACAGGTAAAAAGAATAGAGATAAAGACCGGGCGGCTTGTAAGCGAAACCTTTGCGGGACAGTATGAAAGTACATTTAAAGGCCGCGGGATGGAATTTGCCGAAGTCAGAGAGTATACCCCCGGAGATGATATCAGAACCATAGACTGGAATGTCACCGCGAGGGTGGGTAAACCTTTTATAAAGAAATTTGTAGAAGAACGGGAGTTGACAGTTGTTTTCCTCGTTGACTTTTCAAGCTCAGGGCATTTTGGCACTGCTGAAAAATTTAAAAATGAGGTAGCTGTAGAGATTGTCTCGCTTCTTGCTCTTTCTGCTACAAAAAATAATGATAAAGTTGGCATGATAGGCTTCACCGATATTATTGAAAAGTTTATTACCCCAAAAAAAGGTAAAAAGCATATTCTCAGGATAGTCAGAGAGATGATTTCTTTTATGCCGAAAAACAGGGGGACAAATATTAAAGCGGCGCTTCAGTATTTAAACGAGGTTACGAAAAGAAAGGCCGTTGTATTCCTGGTGTCTGATTTTCTGGACAGGGGTTTTGAAAAGGACTTAAAAATAACCGCGCAAAAACATGATTTAATAGTCCTAAGAATAACGGATAATCTTGAGCAGAACCTTCCGGATGTCGGTTTTCTGGAAATAGAAGACAGTGAGACCGGGGAGATGGCGGTAATTAATACTTCTGACGCCGTGTTTTCAAAAAAATTTAAAGAAAACAGGTCGTCTGAAATTGAAAGTCTGAAAAAACTTTTTAAAAGTGCAAAAATCGACAGTATTGATATTTCTACGGAAAAATCATATACAAAACCTTTGATAAATTTTTTTAGGATGCGCGCATTAAGACTGAGATGAAAAAAGGTTCTGGATCCCGGGTTTTAGGTGCCGGGTTTATCTCGGTTTGTCAACGAATGTTGACAAGTGTATATCTTGCACATCGAGAAAAGCTTTGCTTACATTTAGAAACTATTAAATATAATAATACCACATTAGTGTAAGACCTGATGGACTTTTAGACTGTTTATTATTAGAGGAGCTTGTATGGAAAAAAACATTATGCTTGCAATTGGAATATCTCTTCTTCTTGTATCCTGTGGAAGCAACTCAGGTAATCTTTCTATGGGGCTTGAAAAACAAAAGGAATATGCGAATGAGCTTAAAGAAAAAGGACTTTATTTGCAGGCAGTTAATGAATTTAAAAAAATACAGGAAAAAGGCAGTCTTTCAAAAAAAGAGGATGCCAATCTTTCCTATTTGATAGGGAAGATATACATGGAAAACATGAATGATTATCAGAATGCGCTGGCTGAGTTCATCAGAGTGAAAGTTCTTCTTCCCGAAAGCGATCTTACCTTGGAAGTGAATACTAGAACGGTAGAATGCCTTGAAAGACTTGGGAAAACCCTGGATGCGCAGAGAGAAATGGAAAAATATTCTACGATGAATAAAAAGCCGGAGATATCAAAAGGTACGGTTGTTGCCAGAATACGTAACAGAAATATTACAAAGGAAGATCTGGATAATGAAATAAGAAAACTGCCCTCCTATATCCAGGAGATGTATAAGGAAGAGGCGAAGAAAGTTGAATTCTTAAGGCAGTTTATCGCCACCGAACTGATGTATGATTCTGCAAAAAGGAGAAATTTTGAAAATGATAAAGATATTATAGAAAAAACATTTCAGGCAAGGAAAAGTTTTATGGTCCAAAAGCTTCTTGAGGAGGAGATCAAGGGAAAGCTGAATGTTTCTGAGGCAGACCTCAAAAATTATTATGAAGCGCATAAAAAAGAATATGTAGAGAAAGATAAAGATAAAAAAGAAAGACAAAAGAGCTTTGAGGAATCTTTCGAGAGTGTCAAACAGTCTTGCGTGATGGAGAAACAACAGGAGATTTATCAGCAGTTAATCAGCCAGCTGCTAAAGGCGGAAAAGGTTACTATATATGAGGATTTTTTCAAACCGGCTAAGTAAACCGGCTGTAACGTTAATATTGGTTGTTTTTGCGGGTTTTGCTTGTTCCAGGAATGCAAATACCGCTGCCGTTACGGAACCGGTGACTGTAAAAGCGACAATAAGCAAAGATAAAATAACCATAGGGGATAAAGTTGACTTCCGGCTTTTAATAGAAGCGAAAGGCGATGTAAAACAAAGTCCTGTGGACCTTTCGCCGTATTTGCAGGCTTTTGAGATAAAAGATCATGTTCAGAAAGGCCCGGAGAAGAAATGGGGAAAATTTATAACTGAGTATAGGCTGGTCCTGACTACTTTTACCTCGGGTAATTATGAGATCCCTGAAATTTCTGTAAAATACACCGACAAGGGAGGCGCAGAGAAAGAGGTTAAATCCGGCAAGATTATACTCGTTGTTGAACCGGTGAAATCAAATCCGGGCGATAAGGATGATGTAAGGGATATCAAACCGCCTTTAACTCTGCCCCACTCTTTCTGGTTCTGGCTTTTTACCGTAATACTGCCTCTTGCTGCTATCGGCACTTTTTTCCTGATAAGGTATTTGAAATCAGGGAATGTAAGCAGGGTGATGGAAAAAACTGAATTAAAAAGGCCTCCGCATGAAACTGCGTATGAAAGGCTGGCTAAACTGAAAGAACTTAATCTGGTTGAACAGGGTAAGATCAGGGAGCATTACTACATTCTCTCGGAAATTATCCGTGTATATCTTGAAGCAAGATATGAGCTTCCCGTGGTAGAGCGGACAACTTCGGAAGCCTATAAGGAAATGCTTGCTTCGAAAAAGCTCAAAAGAAAAGAAGCGACTATTGTTAAAGATTTCCTTGAAGAATGCGACCTCGTTAAATTTGCAAAGGCAGTTCCTGAAGCGGTAAAAATTGACGCAGACTACGTGACGGGTGCGTCTATCATCGATATGACAAAAGTTTTACCGGCCATTCCCGATACAGCTGCTAACGGGGGCGTGAAAATATGAGATTAGCAAATCCGTTATTCCTGTTTCTTTTAATTCCGATTGCCGGAGCAGTATGGTATTTTTTGGAAAGAGAGAAAAAAAAGAAGGCTGCTGTAATATTTTCTGATTTCAGGATTTTTAAAGGTCTTGGGAATTTTTCGTCAAACAGAAGGCAGATGCTTATAATCCTCCGGATTCTAATTCTGATATTTCTTGTACTTGCCCTGTCAAGACCCCAATCCGGCCTTAAGACGGAAGAGATTTCTACAAAAGGTATTGATATAGTTCTTTGCCTGGATACCTCCGGAAGCATGAAGGCGGAAGATTTTAAGCCCAATAACCGCCTTGCGGTAGCGAAATCAGTCGGATCTGATTTTATCAGGGGAAGAAGTAATGACAGGATAGGTATTGTGGTTTTTTCTGCCGTCAGTCTTTTACAGTGTCCGCTTACTTCGGATTATGGAGCTGTTATTGATTTTATGAAGAGTATCGAAATAGGGATGACCCAGACGGATGGTACTGCTATTGGTAATGCGGTTGCCACAAGCGTAGGCAGGCTTAAGGATAGCAAAGCAAAATCAAAAATAATAATACTCTTAACTGACGGCAGAAATAATATGGGAGAGGTGGATCCTGTAACCGCGGCAAAGCTTGCAACAGCTTTTAATATTAAGATATATACGATAGGGGTGGGGAAAGAGGGTGAAGCGCCTTTTCCTGTTGATGATCCGATGTTTGGCAAAAGGTATGTGTATATTAAAGAGGATTTGGATGAAGTTACACTTAAATCTATAGCAGAAATAACCGAGGGTATGTATTTTCGTGCGACTTCGGCAGAGGCTCTGAGAGAAATATACAAACAGATAGATAAAATGGAAAAGACGGAGATAAAGGGGCTTGAATACACCGAGTATACGGACCATTATATAGCGCTGCTTGTCATCGCGCTTTTGTTGTTTATTGCCGAAATAGTTTTGGATAATACGGTGCTGCGTAAGCTGCCGTAGGGAATCAAGTACGAATGACAAATGACAATTTAATGTAGGCGGGAAAAAACACCCGCCAAAGTGAATTATATACAATGATACTTTAATGCAGAATGTGAGTAACGTGCAAACGTGTAATGTTGTAACGGTTTTTTAAACAGTGATATTTTCTAGATAGAAGGAAAAGGCTAACATGACAAGAATGGATAAGGAGTTATAAAAAGCATGCACTTTAGTTATCCCATATTTCTATATGTGTTGATTCTTGTGCCGCTTGCGGTGATATTTTTCATTTATACGGAAAGAAAAAAAGCGCTTGATTTGGTAAAATTAGCTGTGAGGTCTGCTTTTGACAGGTTATCCGCCAATATTAATCCGAGAAAACGGATTTTCAGGATCATTCTTCTTGTTCTTGCGCTCTTCTTTTTTATTCTTGCTGCGTCGGGGCCCGAGATTGGCGGCAAACTGGTGGAGGTAAAAAGAAGCGGAATAGACCTTATTATCGCGGTCGATTGCTCTTCCAGTATGGATACTGCGGATATTCAGCCCAGCAGAATGGTAAAAGCAAAGGACAGCCTGTCTGCAATAATAAATAAAATGCAGGGGGACCGTGTCGGCATTGTAGCTTTTGCCGGAGTTGCTTTTGTCCAATGCCCGCTTACACTTGATTATAGTGCCGCAAAGATGCTTCTCGAGCTTATTGATACGAGATTAATTCCAAAGCCGGGTACGGCTATTGGAGAGGCGATAAGAACAGGTATTAAAAGTTTTACCGAGAAAGAAAGAAAACATAAGGCAATGATTCTTTTAACGGACGGGGAAGATCATAACAGCGATCCTCTGGGAGCGGCAAAGGAAGCAAGAAAAGAAGGGGTCAGGATCTATACTGTCGGGATAGGCAGACCGGAGGGGGAGCCCATACCCGTTATGGATGCAAGCGGAAAATTTACAGGCTACAGGAAGGATAAGAGCGGTCAGACTGTAATGTCGAAGCTTGACGAGCTGCTCCTTCAGAAGATTGCGTTGGAAACTGACGGAAAATATTTCAGAGCGACCGGATCGGATATAGAACTTGATCGGATATATAATGATATCTCGGGGATGGAAAAGAAGGAGTTGAAAAGTACAACCTATGTTAAATATGAAAACAGGTATCAATATTTTGCGTTTATCGCGTTTTTACTTTTGATAGCAGAGATGCTTATTTCAGAGAGGAAAAAAATATGGGTGCCTTGGAAAAAATAATTAAAACTTTAATTATTTTTACTGTTTTTACTTTTTCGTCCGCAAATGCTGCTGGTATTAAAGGCAAAGTGGACAGCGGTAACAAAATGTACAAAAAAGAAAATTATGAAGGAGCTCTATCAAAATATCAGGATGCGCAGATAGATGAACCTGAGAATCCCGTTCTTCATTTTAACACCGGAGATGCCTTATATAAAAGTGAAAAGTATGAAGAAGCAATCAAGTCTTATGAAAAAGCAAGTTATTCTAAGGATATTGAATTGCAGGCTAAAAGCTATTATAATATCGGGAACAGTCTTTATAAATCAGGGAAGATGCCTGAATCAATACAGTATTATCAGAAATGCCTGGAACTAAACCCGAAGGATCAGGATGCGAAGTACAATATAGAGTTCGTAAGGAAGAAGATAAAAGAACAGATGGATAAGAATAGTAAGGACGGTAAAGAAAGCAGGGAAAACAAGGATAAGGACAAGAAAGACGGCAGGGGAAGCAAGGACAAAAAAGAGAAGGAAGCAAAAGAAGATAAGGATAAAAAAGAGGATAAAGAGAAAAACGGGCAGGAGGAGAAAAAAGAGAAGATGTCAAAAGAAGATGCGGAACGGATTTTAAAAGCGATTAATGAGGATGAAAAGAAGGCTCTGGATAAGAAGAAAGAACAGCAGATGAGAAATTACGAGTGGGGAAATGTACAGGAAGACTGGTAGAAAATGAAAAAAATAATATTAAGTATATTTCTGACAGCAGGGCTTTTTGCAGCTGAAGATATTACTATTACGGCAGGTGTAGACAGAAATGTCGTTGAGACTAATGATCAGATTTCACTGGAAGTGAAGGTTTCCGGTTCCGGCGCTTCTCTTCTTAAGGTTCCGCAAATAAACGATTTTGACGTGGCTGACAGCGGACAGAGCAAGCAGTCTAATTTTTCTATTGTCAACGGGCATATGTCTTCAACAACTACAGTTGTTTATAACTATGTCCTCACGCCAAAAGGTGCGGGAAAATTTACAATACCTTCGTTTACCGTGGATTTTAAAGGCAAAGTTTACAGGTCTGAACCGATACAAATAGAGGTGGGAAAAGGGAATGCTCCGGCTGGAAATCCCGGAGGTGCGGGTAGTATTCCGGCTGCAGCCGGAAATAATAATCTGTTTGTGCAGGTGAATGTTAATAAAAATAAAGTATATGTAAATGAACCGATAGTCATGACCTTTGGTTTTTACAGAAAGATTAATCTGATGGGACAGCCGCAATATAATCCTCCGGATTCTACTGGTTTCTGGAAGGAGGATCTTCCTCCTCAGATAAATTATAACAGTAAGGGTTATGCTGTAACTGAACTTAAAACCGCATTATTCCCTGCTTCCCCGGGGGAATACACTATAGGAAAGGCAACGCTGGCCTGTACTGTGCCGGCGCGCGGACAGGGTGATGATTTCTTCGAAAACTTCTTTGAAAGGGGAAGGAATGAAAAGCTTGAAAGTAAGCCGGTTAACATTACCGTTATGCCTCTTCCGAAGGAGGGCAAACCTGAGGATTTTTCCGGGACGGTAGGCAGGTTTAATCTTTCGGTAACAGCTGATAAGCAGGAAGTGAAAACAAATGAGGCGGTGACTTTAACAATAACACTTGCCGGAACGGGAAACATCAAGACCATAACAGAGCCAAAGCTTTTGTTGTCGGATGAGTTTAAAAAATATGATTCTGTTACGGATATGAATATAAGCAAGGAAAATTACGAGGTAAAAGGGGCCAAAACTTTTAAGACCGTAGTTGTTCCGAAAAAGGCGGGAAAGTTGACAATTCCTTCCGTAAGGTACTCCTATTTTGATTATGTGGATAAAAGATATAAGACGCTGGCTTCAAATCCTGTAACTCTGACAGTTTCTCAGGGGCCGAAAGAAGAAATAAATTACGCTGATTTGCCTTCTCTTCCTTCCGCGGAAGGGGTGAAGGTTTTTGGAACGGATATAAGGCATATTAAACAGTCGAACAAGTTCTCGTATCAAAAAGGGTTGTTCTACCGTTCACCTTTGTTCATTATAATAAATATGCTCCCGTTATTGGCCTGGTTGTTTATTGTTGCTTATCGGCGTTTTCAGTATTCACGGGAACGGAATGTAGTTTTCTTTAAAGCCTCGCGGGCGTATGGAAAAGCTTTAAAGCGTCTTAAGGCGGTCCATAAGCAGGGGAAAGAAAAGTGTTTGGGACAGCTTGAGATTATTTTTGCAGAGTACATAGGAAGCAAAATAAATCGTCCAAGGGCCGGGCTTTCTGTTTCCGATATAAAGTGTGTCCTTTCTGAAAGAGTTAAGGATCCCGGACTTGTTGAAACAGCGGCAAAATTTTTTGAGGAACTTCATTTTCTGAGGTTTGCTCCATCCGGCAGGGAAGCAGCTGATCCTGTGAAACTTACAGAGGCAATAAAGGAAATTATTATTAGACTTGAAAAGGCGGGCCTATGAAAATGCTGTTAATTGCTGTTTCATTTCTTGTTTCAGGCGCGTTTGCCGGCGCGGATTTTGATACTGCGAACAAACTTTATGAATCCGGTAAGTTTACCGAAGATGCAGCCGTCTATAATACAATGCATGCCGGCGGTAATCAGAGCGCTGAAGTATATTATAATCTTGGCAATTCCTGTTTTAAGGATAAGAAACTGGGTTTGGCGATACTAAATTATGAGAAGGCCCTGAAGATTTCTCCCAGAGATGCCGATATTCAGTATAATCTCGATTTTGCCAGAAGTTTTATTAAAGAAACCGCTGTGGCCGACGCGGCTTCTAAAATACTTAACTCTTTCTATTATTTTTTGACTATAAATGAGCTCTGTATTGTTCTTTCCGCGGTTTTCGTTATTCTGATGGGATTATTCATTTATAGGATATTTAAAAAGAACGAACTTTCCTATTGGCTTACTTTCAGTTTCTCAATATTTTTTGGAATATTGTTTGTCTTCGGTTTTATTAGAATACTTGAAAATGAAAATACAAAAACCGCCATTGTAACCGCTGCTTCAGTTGAGGCAAAAGCCGCTCCTATTGAAACAAATCCTGCTTCGTTTACAATTCCTGAAGGAAAAAAAGTCTATATTATTAACACCCGCCGGGATTGGGTTGAGGTGCTTCTAAAATCCGAGAATATGAAAGGCTGGATTAGAAAAGATACTATTTCGGAGATATAATTTAAGATGATGTATAAGGAGGAAAAAGAATTTACGCTGCAATTCCGGCGAAAGAAGCAGAAGAAGCGAATGAACTTATAAAGCTTGCGGAAAAGTATAGTTAGAAAAAATTCTGTCTGCCTTCAAGGGTGGACAAATTAAAGGAAAATAGGCTATGGCTAAGAAATTTGCTTTTATAGGCGCGGGTAGTTTCGGATTTACAAGGGGGCTGGTGCGGGATATCCTGACTTTTCCTGCTTTTGCGGATGCGGAAATAGCCCTTATGGATATAGATAGAGAGCGGCTCAATTGGATCAAACAGGCGTGTGAAAAGATTGTCAAAGCGGGTTGTTATCCCGCTAAAGTTACGGCAACAACAAGCAGAAAAGAAGCTTTAAAAGGTGCCGACGGGGTCCTCTGTACAATTCTTGCAGGGGATGTGGAAGTATGGAAATACGATGTTTATATTCCTAAAAAATACGGAGTGGATATTAATGTCGGGGATACCAGGGGCCCTTCCGGGATATTTCGTGCGTTAAGGACTATTCCGGTGATGCTAGATATCTGTAAAGATATTAAAAAATACTGTCCTAAAGCGGTATTTTTAAACTATACAAATCCAATGGCAATGCTTTGCCGGGCTATGCAGGGAGAATTTCCGGAATTGACCATTTCCGGGCTTTGCCACAGCGTTCAGGGCACGGCCAATGAACTGGCAGCCCTGATTGGCGCCAAGAATGAAGAGATTACCTATTTATGCGCCGGTATAAACCACCAAGCATGGTACCTTAAATTTGAAAAGAATGGTAAAGATGCATATCCGCAAATTAAAGAGGCTTTGAAGCTAAAAAAGAATTACATGAAAGATGTTGTCAGAAATGAAATGTTCAAATATCTTGATTTCTATGTCACGGAATCAAGCGGTCATAATTCCGAGTATATTGCCTGGTTCAGGAAAAGGCCGGACTTGATTAAAAAGTATTGTATCGGTACCGGCTGGAATCCGGGGACCCATGCATTTATTGTTAAATACTATGCTGATGCGAAGAAAACCTGGAAGAAAAATATACAGAAGTGGCTTAAAGATCCTAATATAAACCTGAAACGCGGGAATGAATATGCTGCTAAAATATTTAATGCCATCTTTGGCGATCAGACAATGTTTGAGTTTAATGGAAATGTAAGGAATTTTAACCTGATTGACAACCTGCCGTATGGCTGCTGCGTGGAGGTGCCTGTTGTGGCCTCCAAACCGGGCCTAAGATCGATGCATGTCGGCGCCCTGCCTGCGCATCTGGCTATTTTAAATAACATAAGCGCAAGGTGCGAGGAACTGGCGGTAGAAGCTGCGATTGAAGGCGATCCGAGAAAAGTATTCCATGCTGTTGCTTTTGACCCGTTGACTTCTGCAGTTTTAAGCCTTGCCGAAATACATGATATGGTGGAAGAAATGCTGAAGAAGAATAAAGCCTGGCTTCCCCAGTTTAAAAAAACTAATTAACTAAAAAACAGGCTCTTTGACCGCAATGTTGAAGAGCCTTGTCAATCTAATAAACGCCGCATATACCTTTAAGTGAAGCCAATAGTCAAATATTTATTTTGGGGATTTTGGTTTATTGATGAGAAAGAATTTGCTATAATAAACACCATCAAAATTAGATAGGAGAAGTCGCCTAGTTGGTCTATGGCGCACGCCTGGAAAGCGTGTAAACCTCACGGTTTCGAGGGTTCGAATCC
>JAZDIO010000026.1:0-10128 GCA_043804965.1 Candidatus Firestoneibacteriota bacterium
CATTTTGTTTCTCCTTTTTCCTAGTTTACGCATAAATTTGCCCTTTAAGCAACCCTTAATATTTGATATACTCAAATAGGTCAGAAAAAGTTAATTCCCTCTCAAAAAGAGGACACTATCGCTGAAAAATTGGGAGGGGTAGCGGCAAGCGGGGAGATAGATAAAGGTATATCTTATACATTTAGAATTGAAGATTATGGAGATAAATATTTTATGATGAAAGAATATGGTGGTATATATCCTATAGATATAAAATAGAGAAAATTTTTTCATATTCTTTACAAACCATAAAAATTCGGTTATAATGTACTTATGGATAATGCGTTTTATATCAACATAGTACTTATCGCAGTAATTCTTGTTCTGATAGCCTTAATCCTCAAATACCGTAAAAAAGATAGAGACAAAACCACTCAAACTATTGATTCGGTTATTGATTTTGGGGAAAAGCTTGTTTCTGAAATGCCGGAAACAGGGCAGGAACTCATTTCTATGATTCGAAAGACAATTTCTGAAAATAAGATGCCTCTTGCCTCTATCTTTGATATAAGTAAAGGCGTTGTTTCTCAGATGACTCTGCAGGAGTTAATGGATCTTATAGTGAGTGTTACTTCGAGACTTCTTAATACCGAGGTCTGTTCTCTTATGCTTCTGGATCCGGAAAAAAAAAGAGCTTAGGATATTTTCGGCAAAAGGGCTTTCAGCGGAGATGATTAAAAAAACCGTATTAAAACAGGGAGAAGGTATTGCCGGGTGTGTTGTGGACTCCGGCGATCCTCTGTTTATTCCTGACATCAGTAAAGATTCAAGATTTAAAGGTATCGGGAATCCTATTTATAGCGGTAAATGCCTTATCAGCGTCCCTCTTACGGTAAAAGATAAGGTAATCGGCGTTATTAACGTCAACAGTAAAGTAAAATCCCGGAAGTTTAACAAAGAGGACATTTACTGTCTTATGATTATTGCTACTCAGGCGGCTATTGCTATTGATAATGCCAGGATGTACCGGGAAGTAATTAATAAGTTGAAAGCTCTTAAGGTTCTTCTGGAGATAAGCAAGGAAGTTGCGTCAATGAAAGAACTCAGTTATGTTCTGCAGCTTATTGTTGAAAAAACTAAAGAGGTAATGGAAGTTGAGGTTTGTTCTCTTCGTCTTCTTGATGAAGGCGGGGACTCTCTGACTATAAGGGCTTCAGTGGGATTAAGCGAGGAATTTATAAAAAAAGTTTCTAGAATTAAAATAGGCCAGGGGATAAATGGAAATGTGGTGAAGGAAAGAAAACCGATTGCGGTTTCTAACGTGCTTTTGGATAAAAGATATACTGCGACGATTGCGGCGGAGAAAGAAGGTATTATCAGCCAGCTGTCGGTACCTATTGCTCTTGAAGATAAAATCATAGGAACTCTGACAATTTATAAAAATGTCGAGCATGTTTTTATGCAGGAGGAGATCAACCTGCTTTCTACCTTCGCGGCAGAGAGCGCGGCAGCTATTGAGAATACGCGGCTTTATGAAAATTTGAATAAAAGTTACTTTGAGACCATACAAACGCTTGTTTTGACAATAGAAGCCAGAGATCCTTATACGAGGGGCCATTCCGACAGGGTTACACAGTATGCGCTTGATATTGCGAAAGTGCTGGGACTGCCGGAGTCTGAGATTGCCACTATCCGTTACGCAGGAAAGCTGCATGATATAGGTAAAATCGCGATAAAGGATGATATACTTTCAAAGCAGGGTTCGCTTACTACTAGGGAAAGAGCCGAGATAAGGCTTCATCCGGATAAAGGGGCCCAGATAGTCGGTCCTCTTGAATTCATGAAAGGAATTTCAGCTTACATACGGGGGCACCATGAAAGATTTGACGGCGGCGGTTATCCGGACGGCATAAAACGCGGGGAGATACCGCTTATCGCGAGAATTCTCTCGGTGGCGGACTCTTATGATGCGATGACTTCGGACAGGCCTTATAGAAAAAAGATGGACCAGGATATTGCGGTAGGAGAACTGGAGAAAAATTCCGGCTCTCAATTTGATCCCGAGATAGTCAACGCTTTTAAAAAGGCCCTTGGTAGAAAGTGAGAATCATCACCACACATACCAACGCGGATTTTGACGCCCTGGCCTCCATGGTTGCCGCGCAAAGGCTGTATCCAGACGCGCTTATGGTATTTTCCGGAAGCGCAGAAAAAAAAGTTAACGAATACCTTACCCTTTATAACGGTGAATTTAAAGTGTACAAGGCTAAGGATATTAACTTTGCGGAAGTAAACGGCCTTATTGTTGTGGACACTAAAGCGAGAAAACGCATTGGGGAATTTGCCGGAATCCTGGGCAACAAAAATCTCAAAGTGACTATTTGGGATCATCATCCTGAGGGCGAGGAGGACATTGACGGAGAAGAAATAATGAAAACTCTCCGGGTCGGCTGCGCTATCACAAAATTTCTTTTTAAATTTAAGGAAGAAAAAATAAAAATCAGCGAAACTGAAGCGACGCTGTACGCAATAGCCCTGTATGAAGAAACCGGTTCCTTTGAGTTTACCACGGTTACTCCGCTTGATTTTCAGATGATGGCGTACCTGATAGAATGCGGGGCAAAAATTAACATAGCAAGGGATTTTCTTAAAGAGGGTTTTTCTGCCGAGCAGGATGCGCTTTTCCGCAAACTCCTTAATTCCATTGAAACTTTTGACGTAAAGAGCCTGCCTGTCCGTATTGCTGTTGCTGAAATGGATAGGTTTGTAAAGGATATTGCGCTTGTGGTGCATAAACTCAGGGATATGGGAAATCTGGATTGCATCTTTGTTATTGTCAAGCTGCCGGAACGTGTCCACCTTGTCGGCAGGTCTTCACTGGACGAAATAAACGCCGGTGAAATAATGAAGGAATTCGGGGGAGGGGGGCATAGGGTAGCCGCCTCCGCGATGCTCAAGGAAGGTTCTATTTTTGACGTAAGAGAAAAGCTTCTTCGTATTCTGCGGGAAAAGACCAGGCCGTTTATGATAGCATCCGATATCATGAGCAATCCCGTGCTGACTATTAAATCTGATGTTACCGTGGAAGAAGCCCGGAAGATAATGCTCAGGTTTAACCACAGTTCGCTTCCTGTGGCTGAGGATAATATTCTGATGGGAATTGTTTCAATTTCCGACCTGGATAAAGCAATTCAACATAAGCTTAATGACGCAGAAGTATCGGGGTATATGCGGACAAATGTAATAACGGTCGGTCCGGAAACGGCGGTATCTGATATTCAGAAATTAATGATAGACGAGGGTGTCGGTAAGATTCCTGTTATAGATATGAATTCTATTGTAAAAGGTATTGTCACCAGGACGGATGTTTTAAGAAGCCTCAATAAAGATATTATGAAAGATAAAATTGTTCAGATAGAAAAAAAGCTGGAAAACGCGGATCCGCATCTGCACAATGTCAAAGATCTGATGGAAAAAAGGCTGTCCGGAAAAGTCTACAGCCTGCTTCTGGAGATAGGAAAACTTGCTGATAAGGAAAAAACCAAGGTTTATGTCGTCGGCGGATTTGTAAGGGATATTCTTTTGAATATTGAAAGCTTTGATATGGATATTGTAGTGGAGGGAAACGGCATCGCTTTTGCCTCGGTCCTGGCAAAGAAGATAAAAGCGGAGATAAAAAAACATAAGAAATTCGGTACGGCAGTGCTTAATTTACCCGGCGGGTTTAAAATAGATGTTGCGACGGCCCGCGTGGAATTTTACGCGTATCCGGCGAGCACTCCTACCGTGGAGTTTTCCAAGATTAAATATGACCTTTACAGGCGTGATTTTACGATAAATGCGATGGCGATAGAATTAAACCGTCAGGATTTCGGAATGCTTGTTGATTTCTTCGGCGCTCAGAAAGATTTGCAGGAAAAGCAGATAAGAGTAATGCATAATATGAGCTTTGTAGAGGATCCGACAAGGATTTTCAGGGCAATTCGTTTTGAGCAAAGGTACGGGTTCAAAATGGAGGAAAGTTCCATGAATTTTTTGGACAACGCTCTGGATCTGGAAATGTTTGACCAGCTTGCCACTTATAAAATGAAAGACGAGCTGATTCTTATACTTAGCGAAGACCTTCCTCTTAAGGCCATTGATAGAATGAGAGAGCTTGATGTGCTTAAATACATTCATCCTGATATTAAAGTAACTCCCGCGAAAAAACATATTTTCAGGGAGATTACCAACAGTTTTACCGTAGAGGTTCTTTTCCTGGAGGATCCTGTAGACAGATGGCTGGTGAATTTTCTTGCGCTTGCGGATGATCTTGATAGGGATCAGGTTGCGTATATCTGCAAAAAATTTAAACTCTCTCCAAAGGTTGTAATTCAACTGAATCAGATAAAAAACGGAGAGAAAGAGATCCTTCGCAGCCTGGAAAAAATAAAAATGAAGAACAGCGAGATATATAACCTGCTTTCCCGCGTGTCTTTTGAGGGTCTGCTGTTTTATATGTCAAAATCGAAATCTCTGCGAGCCAGGCAGAGGATCCACTTTTATTTGTCTTCGTTATATAAAATTAAAGTGGATGTTACAGGTGAAGATTTAAAAGCCTGCGGCATAAAACCCGGGCCGGTTTATAGGAATATATTTAAAGAACTCTTAACTATGAAGCAGGACGGCATTATAAAAACCCGTGCAGAAGAGCTTGAAGTTATTAAAAAATATACAGAGAGTTGAGAAAAAATTTACCGTTTGCGGTAAAAAAGCGGTTATTTTAACTTTAACGGCTGTATTCACCGGCTTATGAAGTTCTTTGCAATATGGATTTTCCATGATAAATGGGGAAAAGCCGGGGCGTTGGGTGCTTCCGTCAAAGTTCATGAATAAATCAACATATTGTTATTATAAACACAGGGTAAAGTATGGTTTTGACATAACTGGAAAACTGTGTTAAAATATATTGATTATTATGCTTTTAAAAGGAGTTTCTCTTGTTTGGTTATATTCAGATGAAATTAATACTTCTGCCTGTGATCTTATTAGCTTTAACTATGCATGAATTTGCGCATGCTTACGTTGCCTATCTCCGGGGGGATGGAACTGCAAAAGCAATGGGAAGGATGACTCTTAATCCCATTCCTCATATTGATATCTTCGGGTTGATCTTCATAATATTCACGTTTTTTGGCTGGGCAAAACCGGTTCCAATTAATCCCGCTAACTTTAAAAGTCCAAAGATGGATGAAATACTTATTTCTCTTGCCGGAGTTACCGCAAATCTTCTTCAAGCGCTTTTCTTTGGCTTGATAATCCGCTTTGTTGATCTGTCTGTATTTGGCAGTTATACTCAGACAGTACAAATACTAATAATTTATTCAGTGGCAATTAATTGCGGTCTTGCGATATTTAACCTTATTCCGATTCCTCCTCTCGACGGCTCGCATGTTCTCAAAGAATTACTGCCTTATAAGATGTCAACCAAATATGTAATGTTTTTTGCTAGACCGATGACCGGAATTATCGTAATTGTTGCATTAATGCTTTTATTAAACAGCGGGCTTAGTGTTATTTTAACAACACCAATATATTTTCTTGTTAAAATATTTTCGGGAGTTACCTTATCATTATGACCTTGCAAAAGAAGACCATATTAAGCGGGATGAGGCCTACGGGCAAACTCCACATTGGACATTTGCTCGGGGTGCTTAATAATTGGGCAACTTTGCAGGAAGAATATCATTGTTACTTTGAAGTAGCGGATTGGCATGCTTTAACGAGTGAGTTTGCCAATACTAAGGCAATGTCGGAAAATATTAAAGAAATGGTTGTAGACTGGCTTGCCGCGGGGCTTGACCCGGAAAAATCAGTTATGTTTGTGCAATCCCGGGTTCTTGAACATGCCGAACTCCATTTATTGCTTTCAATGATTACCCCGCTCCCGTGGCTGGAAAGATGCCCCACTTATAAAGAGCAGATAAATGAGATAAAGGATAAAGATCTTTCAAATTACGGTTTTCTGGGGTATCCCGTGCTTCAAGCTTCTGATATTTTAATTTACAAAGCAAATGTTGTTCCGATAGGGCAGGATCAGCTTCCGCATCTTGAGCTTACCAGGGAAATCTGCCGCAGGTTTAATAATATCTACGGTAAGGTTTTTCCTGAGCCGAGGCACTTATTTACCAAAGTGCCGAAACTTCTCGGTACCGACGGAAGAAAGATGAGCAAGTCATATAATAATTCTATTTTTATTTCTGATTCAAAGGAAGAGCATACTAAGAAAATAAAGTCTGCTTTTACCGATCCCTCTAAGATGCGTAAAAACGATCCGGGACATCCGGACAGCTGTCCTGTCTTTATGCTTCAGAATATTTACAGCTGTGATAAGACGGACGGAATCAGAAAGGATTGTGAATCCGGAGTATTGGGCTGTGTGGATTGTAAAAAGATATTGCTTGATAACTTTTTAGAGGAAATGGAGCCGATACGGGAAAAACGGGCCGGGATAATATCGAAAAAAGGTTATGCCGAAGAAGTTCTCCGGGAAGGCACCAAAAAAGCAGATATCGCGGCAAAGAAAAATATGGCGGAAGTCAGAAACGCTGTCTTCGGGAAAAATTATGTTTAATATAGTTTCTAGCGCATATGAAGGGCCTTTTGAAGTTCTTTTAATGCTCGTGAAGGATGACGAGCTTGATGTTAACCGTGTTTCGGTTTTGGATATTGTAAAGAGTTTTTCAACCAAAAATATTAATGAAGGCAGTGATTTTATTGCCGGTGCGGCAAATTTAATATATATGAAATCCGAAGCCCTTCTTCCAAAAGAAGAAGTTTTGACGGAAGAGGATATAGACCTGAAAAAACTTCTGGAACAATACCGGCAATTCAAGACGGTGGCAGGTACTTTGGAAAAGCGGGAGGAAAAACAAAGGGATGTGTTTTTCAAGGATGTGGATTACGGCGGGGATTTTACGGAAGAGCAAATAGTCGAGGTAACTCTTTATGATCTTCTTTCGTGCTTTAAAAATGTTCTTGCTTATCTTCCCAAAGACGAGGTTATGTCAATAGCGAGGGAAGGTATTACGGTGGTGCAAAAGACCAATGAGCTTTTGGAAGAGCTTGAAAATTCTGAGCGGATAATATTTGTGGGGTTCTTAAAGAAACAGCCTAATAAAGAGCATATGATTGCGGCTTTCCTTGCGATGCTTGAACTTATAAGGCTGGGTTTGATTTCATGTAAACAAAATATGATTACGCAGGAGATATTTATAATGAAAAAGAAACAAATTATCTTTAATACAGATGAATTGAGAGACGGGGAAGTAGCGGGTTGAAAAATTGCCGTGATTGCGGTCTTAAAGGCGGGATAACAAATGGAGAGTAGCTTTGCTAAGTCAATAATTGAAGCATTATTGTTTGTTGCCGACGAACCCTTGTCGACAAAGTCTATACGGGTTGTGCTGGAAGAGCTGACGGAGGATGAGATTAGAATGCATATCTCTGCCCTTGCGCTGGAATACGAGACTACCGGCAGAGCTTATGCTATTACGGAAATAGCCGAGGGCTTCCAAATTGTTACGAGGCTTCAATTTGCTTCATGGATAAAAAAAATGTATAAAAGCAAGATAACTCACCGCCTTTCAAAACCGGCGCTTGAGACGCTTGCTATTATCGCCTATCGCCAGCCGGTTACAAAAATTGAAATTGAGTCTATAAGAGGCGTAAGCGCGGAAGGTGTTATTGATACCCTATTGGAAAGAGACCTTATAGCCATTAAAGGCCGGAAGGATGTTATCGGCAGGCCTTTGTTATACGGGACCACCAAAGAATATCTGCGGTACTTTGGTTTAAAAGATCTTACAGAAATGCCAAAGATAGAAGAACTTATAGGAAAAACCGGGGAAGAATCAAATGTCTGAAGATTGTTCCGAACGGAGAAAATATAAGAGGGTAAAGCTTGAGTTCGAAGTTGTTATAAACATCAGAGAGACGGGCAGGGTTTTTAAGGGGACTACGGTGAACTTAAGTGCGGGCGGAATGTCTGTTTTACTAGATGAATTTATTCCGCTTGGAAAGAACCTTGTTATATCTTTCAAAGTCCAGGACGGGCTTGTTTTTGACGGTATAGCGGCGAAAATAATAAGAGCTGAGGACATTGATGATCGGTTTATATACGGGCTGGAATTCCTTAATATGCCGCAGGAGGGCGTACGGAATATTAACAGTATTGCTGATATAATATATTTCATCAAGAAAATAAAACTATTCTCCATAATAACGGATGAAGAAGCTCTTTATCTGAAGCATGTAGGCTCGGATGTTGATTATCCCGAAGGAAAAGTTATCTTCAGTGAAGGAGCGGAGGGGGATGCTTTTTACGCGGTGATAAACGGAAAAGTAAGAATAAGCAAAAAATCAAATGTTGATAATACAAATGAAGAAGTTCTGGCCCTTATACGAGAGGGGGAGTTTTTTGGCGAAATGGCGCTCTTTGATGAAGGCCTTCGTACCGCAAGCGCGACGGCGCACACTAACTGTAAGCTTTTTACGATTACTGCGGAACAGTTTAATGAGCTTATTAAGACGGATCATAAATTGGCGATTAAAGTGCTTCTTGGATTTATCAGGACTCTTTCCAGGAGGCTGAAGTCCGTGAACCAGGAGATGGTGGATTTGTTGTTTAGTGAAGCCGCCTTAAATGACCTAAAATAATGCTGTATGAAAACGGAGGTAGAACTTATGCTGGAGAGAAAAAAATATGGTGCTGAAAAAATATGCAGGTTTAAACCAGGTAAAGTAATGAGTTTAAAAAAACTCAGAAAAAAAATAGACGGTACAGATAAAAAATTACTTTCACTTTTGAACAAAAGGGCAGGTCTTGCGCTTCAGGTGAAAAAACATAAACCATGCGCCGGCGGGCATGAGGTATATGTTCCGGAACGTGAAGCTGCGGTGTTTGAGAAGATCCTGGCGGGAAATAAAGGGCCTTTCCCTGATAATTCCGTAAAAGCGGTTTTTAAGGAGATAGTATCTGCTTCAAGAGCCCTTCAGGCGCCTTTAAAGATTGCATATTGGGGCCCTGAAGCCACGTTTACCCATTTGGCAGCGCTGCGTCATTTTGGTTCTTCCGTAAAGCTTGTAGCAATTAAAAATCTATCGGATATTTTTGCCGAAGTTGAAAATGGAAGAGTTGATTTTGGCGTTATCCCCATTGAAAATTCCACAGAGGGAGTTGTAAATCATACTCTTGATATATTCGTGGACTCGGATTTAAAGATTTGCGCGGAGACTCTCCTTAAGGTTTCTTATAACCTGCTGAGTAAGGCTAAAAAGCTTTCGCAGATTAAAAGGATATACGCTTTTAGTCAGCCGCTGGCGCAGTGTCGCAACTGGATTAAGACTAATTTGCCGGAGGTAGAAATTGTGGAGGCGAAAAATACCGCGGAATCGGCGCGCTTTGCCGCAAAAGATAAAAACAGCGCGGCTATAGCAAATTCCCTGGCGGGAGAAATTTATGTGTTGAACTCCCTGGCTGTCCGGATAGAAGATATTCCTGATAATGTCACCAGGTTTTTAATTATTGGAAGGAAGAACGTGGCGAAAACAGGCAATGACAAGACGTCCGTGCTCGTTTCCTTGAAAGATAAAGTGGGAGCTTTGTATTCCATGCTCCTGCCTTTTAAGAAGCAGGGAATTAATCTTACAAGTATTGAATCCCGCCCTTCCAGAAAAAAAGCATGGGAATATTACTTTTTCATCGATATGTCCGGACATGTGGAAGATTTAAAAGTAAAAAAAGCGCTTGCCGCGCTTCAAAAAGAGTGTCGATATTTCAAAGTGCTGGGGTCGTATCCGGCGGAGAAGAACTAAGAAAAGCAAGTACGAATTACAAATTACAAAGGACAATAGAAAGTAAACGGATTAAAATCTCCGTTGATTTAAGAGTATTAAAAAATATGGCGAAGGTTTTTCTTCGCCTGCATTAAATTGTCATTTATAATTTGTATTTTGTAATTTTCTTATAAAAGGAGGTTTTATGATCCAAAAGATAGATATTCACCTTCATCCGATAGGGGGTGATTCCAAAATGGAAAAGTATTTGAGAATAATGGACAAGCACAATGTTATCGCCGGTCTTGTTCACGGCTACCCTGTCGCAGGCTG
>JAZDIO010000027.1:0-2782 GCA_043804965.1 Candidatus Firestoneibacteriota bacterium
TATAAACCCCCATAAAGTCGCAATAGAAAACCAGTCCGATATTTATCTTTACGGGCATTCCCATCTATATGAAGCCGTGATAAAAGGCGACGCGCTCTTTCTTAACCCGGGAAGCCTGAAATACGGAGATAACAGAAGCCGTATACTTACTTTTGGTTTACTGGAACTGGAAGAGAAGAAAGCAGTGGGCAAAGTGCTGGACCTGCAAGGCAAGGTACTTGTAGAATCGGTACTTTTAAAATTATAAGCAAAGCTTTTCCCTGTAGTAAGTATATCTTTCGGGATATGGTTCTAGGTACTGAGCAAGAGATTGAGGGTTTGATGGTCGGTAAAAAAGAAAAATTCTAAACTCGAAATTCGAAACAAATCCTAAAGAGAAAAAATAAAAAAAGCAGCATTATTCTTGTTTTATTTTTAGAATTTGAACTTTTTCAGTTTTGTTTCGAATTTCGAATTTATACTGTTGAATGGACTTTGAGACTTTATTATGGACGCTCATTATCTCCCCTTAAGAATAAACGTATCTGAGTACCAGCACTCCTATCCACAAGGTCACATTAGTATATATTCCGGCTATCAAGTCATCCGTCATCACGCCCCAGCCGCCCTTCGGCTCCTGGGATTCTCTCGCCGGTGAAGGTTTCCAGACATCAAATATTCTGAATAGAATAAAGCCAGCAACAGCAAAATACAGGTTTTTTGGCAGAAAAGCCATTGAAAAAAGATATCCGGCTATTTCATCTATAACTATTCTGCCCGAATCCTTTTTTTTATAAAGCTTCTCGGCTTTTGTTGAAATATAAACACCGAAAATGAAAATCAGCACGGCAGCCGGCAAAACAAATTTGACGTCCAAAAAATAATATATAACAACACCCACCAGAGTGCCTGCTGTCCCGCTGGCAAAGGGAAAATATCCCGCGCCAAAACCGGAGGCGAATATTTTAACGAGCAGTTTTTTCAAAGAAATGCCCCCGATTCTTCTTAATAAAATCATATGCGGAGTAAATAGAATAACCGGCACAAATAACCGTCATTATGTAAGGTATAGTTTTTATAAAAGCTGACAAATGTTCGCCTGCGTCTCCGCTGCTTTCAAGAACGGCCCTCCAGCCGAATACCTTTTGTGAAGATATGATCACAAGTATCGTTATTATTGTGGCTATGTGCCAGGCGGTTTTATGTTTACCGGATTGCTCCGACGGAAGAACCTTATTTTGATTTGAGATCGCAACCATTCGAAGAGATGTTATTAAAAACTCCCTGCCGATCATTACAATTATCATCCAGGTAGGCACCAGTTCCAGCTGCACAAAAGAAATAAAAGCGGAAAAAACCAGAAGTTTATCCGCAACAGGATCCAGAAACTGTCCGAATTCCGTCACCTCGTTCCTCTCCCTTGCAAGACGACCGTCATACCAATCAGTCAGTGAAGCTATAATAAATATCAGGAGGGCCGCTACCGGACCGTAAGCCATTTTAGAAAAAAGAAATACGAGGAAAAAAGGAATAAAGACAATCCTTGCCATAGTCAATATATTGGAATAATTAAATTTTATATCCAACTTCTTCTCCTATCAAATCATAAGACAGTGCTTTTCTGACCTTTACTGTTGTAAAATCCCCTGATTTAATCCCGCTTCCGGCTTGAAAATAGACCCGTCCGTCAACATCCGGGGCATCTGCAAACCGCCTGCCTGTTGCCGTCTTATTTACGACTGTATCGGTCAACACTTTTATTTTACTCCCTATCTTTGCTTTGTTCAATTGTAAAGATATTTTCTGCTGAACCTTCATCAGCATATTTTTTCTTTTTGTTTTCTCGGAGTTATTAATGCCCTCCGGCATAGAATACGCCCGCGTTCCTTTCTCTCTAGAATACTCAAAAACTCCGAGCTTGTCAAACTTTACTTTCCGAACAAATTTCAGCATGCTTAAGAACTCTTCTTTTGTTTCCCCTGGAAATCCCGTGATAAGAGTTGTCCGGATTACCGCGTTCTTCATTCTTTTTTTTATCTTTTCAAGCAGAACCTCTATGTCTCCCTTGTCGTAAAACCTTCCCATCAATTTTAATATTCTGCTTTCTGTATGCTGAAGGGGTATATCAAAATACGGAACTATCTTTTTATGGGAAGCAATCACGTCAAGCAATTCATCAGTCACCCTGCCTGGATATAAATACAGGAGGCGCACCCAGATAATTCCCTTTATTTTTGAAAGCTTTTTAAGCAGTCCCGGCAAAGCCAGCTTGTTATAAATATCCTCTCCGTACTTTGTAGTATCCTGGGAGATAAGATTTATTTCCCTTACTCCAAGCGCCGCAAGTTTTTCCACTTCTTTTATGATATCCTCCGTTTTTCTGCTTCTGAAACTTCCCCTGATCGAAGGAATCAAACAGTAAGAACAACAATTATCGCATCCGTCGGCTATCTTTACATAGGCATAATGCGGAAGTGTAGCAAGCACTCTCGGTAATTTGCTGTTATAAATAAAACTCTTATCATCCTTTCGGGTTTTAATTTTCCCGCCCTTAGAAAGAGCCGCAAGACAAATCTTCCCCGCTTCAGGAATACTCGAAAATGGAAGAAAAATATCTATTTCAGGAAAAAACTTTTTTAGTTCTTTGCCCTGACTCCCCACAAAACACCCCGCCACCGCCACCTTCGCCCCTTGTTTCTTATTCTTTACCGCAAACTTTATCTCAGAAGCCGCCTCTTTCCTTGAGTCCGAAAGAAACGAACAAGTATTAATAAGAATAATATCCGCTAAATCCTGCTCGTTA
>JAZDIO010000028.1:0-3617 GCA_043804965.1 Candidatus Firestoneibacteriota bacterium
AGGGGAGGACAAATATGATCCCCTTAATCTTCCTGAGGATTTTAAGAAAGACGGCCTAAATATTTCCTTTTATGCAGTTATACGCGATGATTTGGCGAGTTTTCATATGTGGGGAAATATCGTTGAAATTTCAGATGTAACAATAAAAATAAAATAGAAAGATAAGTTGTCAGTAGAAAATCACCTGTGTCTGGACCTTGGCCCTTCACCTGAGAGTGCGAATGGTACAGGGTATTGCCTAGAACCTGCTTTTATGCTACAATTAAACCAATGTTAAAGAAAATTCTGATAGTAATATTCCTGGCGGCCTCTATGTACGGGGTTGAAGAAGCTTCCGGCATGTATAAGTTCGCTTACGGGCTTTTTAAGGATAAAAATTACCAGCTTGCCATAGAACAATTCCAGAAAATCAGTTCCTTATACCCTTCAGCGAAAGAAGCCGTGGATTCCGCTTATATGACTGCGGAATGCTATTTTAATCTCGGTTCGTACGAACAGGCAATTAAGGAATATAATAATGTCCTTGATCGTCACTCTACATTGGAATACAGCGATTCGGTATCTTATCGTATTGCCGAAAGTTATTTTGCGTTAAAAAAATACCCGGAAGCGCTTGATGCTTTTAAGAAAATAGTTCCGGGAAGCTACCTTTATCCGGATTCACTGTACTGGACGGGGGAGTGTTTTTTTAATCTTGAAAAACTTGAGGATGCCGTAGTTCTTTATGAAAAAGTGGTGAAGGATTACCCTGAGTTTGCCCACGCGGATTTTGCTTATTACTCCCTGGGGTGGTGTTATTACCGTCTCGGAAAATACCAGACGGCGGCGGTTAACTTTGCGAATATTTCCTTGAAAACCAATAACAGCCTTCTTATGGGT
The DNA here is from genome assembly GCA_043804965.1 of Candidatus Firestoneibacteriota bacterium. Classification (GTDB taxonomy): domain Bacteria; phylum Oederibacteriota; class D2-FULL-39-29; order D2-FULL-39-29; family D2-FULL-39-29; genus D2-FULL-39-29. The sequence continues at coordinate 880 of JAZDIO010000028.1, forward strand.
ACTTCGCTTTTCTGGAAGGGGGAGGCTTTATTTCTGGGAGGGGATTTTGAGCAATCAATAATCGCTTTTGAGGAGTTCTTAAAGAAAAATCCGGCGCATAAAAATTCCGATGCAGCGTCTTACAGGGTAGGAGAGTGTTTTAATAAATTAAAAGATTATAAATCAGCGGTTAGCGCTTTTGAGCTGTTTTTAAAAATATATCCTGAGAGCGCGCTCAAAAATGAAGCAAGATACTGGTTGTCCGTATCGTTTGTCAACCTCGGTAAATTTGATTATGCTCTTAAGTCTCTAAAGGATATTACGGCGGGAAAGGATGTTTCGTCTGAACTTGCCTGCCGGGCAAAGTATGCTCTCGGGTGGTGTTTCTTTAAACAGAATCGCAATTGGGAAGCAATTGAGGAGTTAAAAGGCGTTATAGCTGACGCAGACGTGTCAAAGGCCTTAAAACCTTACGCGCTGTATCTTTCCGGTAATTGTTTTTACAGCTTAGGCCGCCTTATGGACGCAAAAGTCCAGTATTTTAAAATATACAGCGAATATCCGAAAAGCGAGTTTGCGGATGACGGGCTGTACTGGGCCGGGTGGTGTGATTATAAATTGATGTATTACGATTACGCAGAGAAGCATTTTTCCAGTCTGCTCCGCCGGTTTCCGGACAGCACCTGGGTGCCGGAAGCGCATTTTCGTCTGGGGGAAACGCTCTTTTCAAAAAAGGAATACGATGCCGCGATCACTGCCTATAAGGATGTTATTGCGGATTATAAAGATTCGCGGCTTACAATTGTATCCAGGCTTGGAATAGCCTGGTGTTATTTTCAGCTTAAGAAATTTACGAGTTCTTTAAGCGAGTTTACCAGGGCTGCGGACCTGGATAAAGATGAAGATTTTATCGGAGAAATAAGTTATATGAGCGGAAGCTGTCTTTATAACCTTAAGGATTATGTCTCTGCCTTAAAGTCTTATAAAAAAGTTATGGAAAAATCCAAAGACCTTGAAGAAATAGCCAAAGCCAGGTATCAGGCGGGTTGGTGCCTTTATAACGGGGATGATTTTGAAGGCGCGATTTCCTTCTGGTCCGCTTTAAATACGGCTGAAAGCGCTTATTGGACTGGATTTGCGAATTTCAGAAAAAGCGAATTTGACAAAGCAATCATCAGTTTTTCCAGAATAGAAAAGCAGCATTCAAAAAGCGTTCTTGTTCCGGACGCGATGCTGAAAATCGCGGACTCTTATTATAATATGAATGACTACGACACGGCGGTAAAATATTATCAGAAAGTAATAGATAAATACAGCGATACAAAATACGAAAGAGACGCTCTTTACGGCCTTTCCTGGACTTATTCCCGGCTTGGAAAGGTAAAAGAAGCCGCCGAAATATCAAAGAATTTCCTCAGAAAATTTCCGAAGGAAGAATTTTCCGCGGAGGTTCAATTTAAGATCGGGGAATACTATTTTGGAGAAAAAAACTACAAACAGGCTGTGGAAGAGTATGAAAAATTCATAAACGAATTTCCGACTTCAAATATGGTGGACCAGGCGTTGTTTAACAGGGCCGAGGCTTTTCTTAATCAAAAAGATAACGGAAGGGCCGTCGAGAGTTTCAGGGTTCTTATTTCCAGACACGGCGCTTCTACTCTGGCCCCCAAAGCGCAATTCCGGATTGCAGGCATTTACTTTTCTCTTGAGAGGTTTGCCGATGCGGCAAATGAATATCTGGATGTAATAGAAAAGTACCCAAAAAGCGAGTTTGCCCCTTCTGCGGCTTATAACGCGGGGCTTGCCTACAAGAAACTTAAAAAAATTGACGAAGCAATTAAACAGTATAAAGAAGTTTTGGATAATTACCCGGAGAGCGAGCTTGCAAAGGACGCAGCCCTGGAAGCAGGAGCTTTATATGAAGTAAAAAAAGATTATGTCAACGCTGCGTTATCTTACGGCTGGCTGGTTAAAAATGTTCCGGAAAAAGCGCAGGAAGCGCAATACTGGATTGGAAATACTTACTATGCTTCCGGTGATTATGAGAATGCCGCGAAAGAATATATAAAAGTGGTTGATATAGAGAAAGCAGCGGATGTCTGGAAGATTACGGCAAAAGCAAGAGCGGCTGAGTGTTATGAACGTCTTGCCAGATATGAAGATGCGAAAAAACTTTACTCTGAGATTGTAAGAGACAGTGCAAACCCTGACTGGAAAAAATCCGCTGAAAAGCGCCTGAAAGACCTGGAGGGTAAATGAAAAAGGTGTTTGCTCTTCTCTTCCTGACGGCTGCTTGCGGGTTAATGGCCCAGGAAGAGATTAAAAAAGACCGGGAGCCTGTTTTTGTGCTTCCCGATGTGGTGGTTTCAGGGGAGTCGGATCTTCGGATAGGAGTGGAGAAAAAAGATTTGCTTCCTGCAAATTATCCGATGCCGCCGAAGGAAACTCCTCTTCGGGAAACGGAGTTTATAAAGGGCCCGTATCTGGAGGAAGATAAGAGATCTCCTTTGCTTGAAAGATCGGAAGGTAAAAATCAGTTTGGGGAATTGACCGTGTATGCGGGGACTTTTGATAATTACTTTGCCAAACTGGTCTATGGCCGGCAATTTGATAATCTTGGTTTTATAATTAATTTACTCGGGGATAAAAAGAATTATCTTCTGCAGGATTCCGGTTATGCCAATCTTTCTGCTTCCGGAGACTTGACCTATTCATTTGAGGAGGCTTTAAAGCTCGGACTTACGCTTGATTATGAGAAG
>JAZDIO010000029.1:0-3424 GCA_043804965.1 Candidatus Firestoneibacteriota bacterium
GCGGAAGAGATGAAACTGACTCTTTGCGTAGAAACTGCACCGAACCTGCCCAGGGTATACGCGGATGGCAATAAACTGAAACAGATTGTAACTAATCTCATGAGCAATGCCATGAAGTTCACGCCCCCCGGGGGAAAAGTAAGCGTGATAGCAAATACGGTGGAGAATGGTTTTGTTGTAGCCGGAGTACGGGATACAGGCATAGGAATACCTGCCGATAAGCTCGCGTCTGTTTTTGATAAATTCACACAGGTTAAAGAAGCGCAGCAGTTAAGTAAAAAAATTAAAGGTACCGGTTTGGGTTTGAACATCGCAAAAAATATCGTAGAGCTTCATGGAGGTAAAATATGGGTTGAAAGCAAGGAGGAACAAGGTACCACTTTCTTCTTTACTATCCCGGCAAACAAAACAACGGAAGCTGCTCCGGAAAATAATATGAGGGTATAACATGAAAATCAAAAAAATTCTCATAATTGACGATGATAAGGATCTTGCGCATCTGATAAGGGATTTTTTGTATGAAAAAGGCTTTAACGTTTTTGTTGCGTACGACGGCAGCGAAGGCCTGGAGATGTGCAAAAACGAAAGGCCGGATCTGATTATGCTGGATTTACTGATGCCAAAGATAGACGGTGTCAAATTTCTTGAAGTATTGCAGAAAGATCCGGAAATGGCGGTTATTCCGATAGTCATAATCTCGGTCGTTGCTGATAAAACTGAAAAAGAGAAGGGCAGGTTTCATCTCGGCATAGTCGATTGGCTCAAAAAACCAATTGATTTTGATGAACTGGCCAAAGTGATAAAGGATTCCGAGAACCTTTTACACGATCAGGTAAAGCAGAAAAAAAAGATTATCGTAATAGAAGATGATTCCACGGTCTCGGAAACCATGTCAATCCTTCTTGAGTCGCAGGGTTACGAGCCCGCTATATTCAGTTCAACTTCGAACATAGTCGAGAATGTTGTTAAAGAAAAGCCTTTCCTCCTGATGATAGATTTGCTGATGGGTGAGACCGACGGGATTGAAATTATAAGGCAATTAAAGGATAACCCCCTAACGATGGACATACCTGTAGTCGTAGTGTCAAGCATAGATATTTATGAGCATAGAAAAAAATGCCTGCTGGCAGGCGCGACCGAGTATTACGTAGGCTCTTTCTCATCCGAATCTTTCTTGAGCGAACTCCAGAACAATATAATGAAATATGAAATGGCTGAGACGCAGAGATATGCAAAGATACTTGTCGCGGACGATGATTATGACCTTGCCCGTATAACAATGGATAATGTCAAGGTAGAAGGGTTTGAGGTTATTTATGCAAAGGACGGAGAGGAGGCAGTAAAGCTGACGTACAAAGAGATGCCGGATCTTATACTTCTCGATATAAACATGCCCCGCAAAGATGGTTACCAGGCTTTCCGGGAAATAAAATCCGATATATTACTTACAACAATACCCATAATTATGCTGACCGCAAAGGCAAAAACCAGAGAGAAGATCCTGGGCTTGAACCTGGGTGCGGATGATTACATTACCAAACCATACGATTTGGATGAGCTTATCGCCCGTGTAAAAATGGTTCTCAGAAGGACGACCTCGAACAGGGAATTAAACCCGCTTACCAGGCTTCCCGGAAACGTTGCGGTAGAGCAAACACTTAACGACTGCATAAGAAATGGAAAGCCATTTGCTGTTTTATATGTTGATATAAATAATTTTAAATCGTACAATGATTACTACGGTTTTTCCAGAGGGGATGAAGTTATCAGATCCACTGCGCGCAGTATCCTTGAATCCATCAACGAGCTTGGATGCAGGGAGGATTTTGTAGGGCACATAGGCGGCGATGATTTTATTATAGTAACGAACACGGAAAGAGTAGATATACTTTGCGGAAGGGTAATATCGAAATTTGATGCAATAGCGCCTTCTTTCTATGATACATTTGACAGGGAGAAAGGGTATATAACCGTAAAAGACAGGCGTGGAAATATATTGAATTCTCCGCTTGTCTCGGTTGCCATAGGTGTTGCCACCACGAAATATAAAAAGCTGGGTTCAGTAGGTGTAGTGGCGAAAATAGGGGCTGAAATGAAATCGTATGCGAAGAAATTCAAGGACAGAGGCAGCCACTATAGTATTGACGAAAGAAGGATGTGAAAAGCTTAAGCTTACGGGCAGGGTACGGTTTAAAAGGACAAACAGGATTTAAATAAACAAATGGCGAAAAAAGTAAAAATTTCATTCACAGTCTTTTTTATTGCTTCTTTTGTTTTAATAATTTCGGGCATATTGCTTTTCGGTAAAACCGGTTGCTCCTCAAATATGGGGGGAGGGTTCGGCAAGGCAATGAATGCCCTGAAAAAAAATAAAAGGCTGGTTTATATTAAAGAGTTAATAGCTAAAAAAGGAGGCCCGCTGTTTTACAGAATAAAAGGTGGTGAATTACCCAAAAAGGAAACAGCAAAAGACTATAGAAAATGTGTTTTCAAATATGAAAATGATCATGCAAAATCTGTTTGTATTACAGGCGAGTTTAACGATTGGCAGCTTGAACCGATGAAAAAAAAGGATGGTTCAAAGTGGGCAATAATGAAGTTTTTACCCAGTGATATAGATTATGCCTATCAGTTTATGGTTGACGGCAATACTGTTTTGGATCCTGATAATATAAATATTATTGAAAGAGGCAACAGGGGAAAAAGTTCCCTCCTGCCCTCCGGCGTTACAGATGTTTATTCGGAAAAAGCCGTAACCTCATCTTCTTCTTTATACGGCAGGGTTCTTGAAAAAGGTAAAGGGCCGCTCGCAAATGTAACAATAAAACTATCACAGGGCGGCCTGGAAATACTCAGAGTTTTAACACATAACGACGGCACATATAAAATCAACGGTTTGCCGCTCGGAAAGTACGAAGTAAAGGCATGGGAGCAAAGGCATAAACCTGAGATAATAATAATTGAAGTTAACAGCTGTTCTGCACGCGAGCTTAATTTCCTCCTCTCATATAAATAGCAGGCGCTTTAGAGTATTTATGGAAGCCTATCCTTATTTAAAAGAATTCACTTCTTATATTATTGCTGACAAAGGCCTTGCGAAAAATACCGTCCTTGCATATACTTCGGATCTTAAAAGGTATTTTCGTTACCTGGCGAATGCGAAAGTAAAGATCCGGGAAGTCAAGCGCCAGGATCTTACGGAATACCTCTGGAAACAGAAACAATGCGGATTACAGCCTCGTTCGCTTTACCGCATGATCGAGACTCTTCGCCAGTTCCATCGCTTCCTGCTTGCAGAAAGCCATCTTACTTTTGATCCAACGGAAAACCTGATTCCTCCTCGCGTACCCGCAAAACTTCCGGGGCTTCTAACCGTATGGGAGGTGGAAAAACTGCTTAATTCGATTAACGGGGACAAAGAAAA
>JAZDIO010000030.1:0-3669 GCA_043804965.1 Candidatus Firestoneibacteriota bacterium
CCGTTCCCTTGCTTTTATTTTTGTCCGCGATCGTAAGAGGTATCCTTTCCCCGCCCTCTTTCAAGCGAAGCACAACAAACTGCCCGCTCTTTGCGGACGCGGCAATGAGAGGAGCTTCGACTTCGATAAGCTTGACGGTGGGTGAAATATCTTTTCTTTTAATTATCCGGAACATTCTTCCCCCTTTATTACTAGATTCCACTGTTGCAAACTTTAAAAGCGTCTAAAAGTCCATAAGGTCCGTAAAGTCTATAACGTCTTACACTAATGTGGTATTAATTTAATCAGTGACTCCTTAATGTAAGCAAAGCTTTTCTCGATATGTAAAATATATACTTGTCAACATCCGTTGACAAAACGAGATAAACCAAGCTCCAAGAACCCGGAACCTAGAACCATAACTTTTATTTCTAAAAGTTTTCGAAGTACTTCTTATGTTTCTCCGTCATATTTACAATGCCGGGATAACCGCCGGTATGAATAAAAAGAATATTTTCATTTCTGCCGATTTTACCGCATTTTATGTAATCTATCAAGCCCCCAAAGGCCTTTCCGGTATAAACCGGATCCAATATAATACCTTCCGATTTTCCCATTAAACCAATAGCTTCTATTACTCTTTGATCCGGAATCGCATAGCCTTCCCCCAGATAAGAATCATCAATAATAATATCGGGGTTTTCCGGGGCTTTTTTTCCAAGTACTTTATAACCCTCTGCTATTTCTTTTTTAACATATTCCAGCGCTTTTTCTCTTTTAAATAGAACGCTCAGCGCCAATATTTCTTTCTTTGATTTGTTTTCAGCTTTGCCTATTTCCAGTCCAGCCTGGGTTCCGCCGGAACCGTTTGCTACTACAATTCTGTCAAATTTTAATTTTAATTCCTTCTCCTGCTCTAATATCTCAGAAAAACACTCAGCGTAACCCATGGTGCCAAGTCCGGAGGCGCCCCCTACAGGAATAGGGTAAGTTTTATGCCCTTTCTCAGTAAGATGTTTTGCCAGTTCCTCCATCATAGCCTGAATTTTATCAAAATCCCAGGAATCTGTAAACCTTACTTCTGCTCCGAATATTTTATCAAGGAGGAGATTTCCTTCCAGAGCATTCTTTTTATTTCCGGAAAGCAGCAGCACGCACCTTAGACCCAGCTTTGCGCATACCCCGGCGGTAATTCTCGCATGATTTGACTGCGGCCCGCCGGTCGTAATAACAGTGTCGCATTTTTTCTCTATTGCATCCGCTAAAATATACTCCAGCTTTCTCACTTTATTTCCGCCAAGAGCCGCGTCAGTAAGATCGTCTCTTTTTATATAGAGTTTTGGCCCTTTCAGCTGTTTACTTATACTTAAAAGGTATTCTATCGGAGTAACGCGATTGAAAAGCGAGATTTTTTTTATCTGTTTCATTTTAAATATCTTCCAAAAAACGCCAGAATTTCCTTTGAATAATTTATCTGGTCGGCACTGAACGATTCGATATGGTCGGCGCCTTTTACCAATATCAACTTTTTTGGCCCTGAAGCAGCGGCAAATATTTTCTCGGAGTTTTCCGGAGGAATGTTTCCATCCTCCAAGCCGTGAAAAAGAAGGAGCGGTGTCTTCATTTTTGTCACACTTTCTACGGGATTTACAGCCCCATACTTAAATCCGCTTCTAAGCTCTGCCGCATACGCAGCAAGCGGTACTATTGGAAAATAAGGAATGTGATAGAATTTTCCGGAGTAACTTCTTATCATATCCGTAAGACGGGCAAAAGAGGAATCAGAAACTACCGCTTTTATTTCGGGACAAACTTCCGCAGTTCTGATTGAAACAGCCGCGCCCATTGAGCGGCCGATAACCCCGATATGCTTTGCTCCCTTTGCTTTTGAAAATTCCACCGCAGCAAGCAGATCTTTAACTTCGTTATACCCGAGAGAAGTATACTTTTCTTTACTTTCACCGTGCCCGCGAAAATCAATAGCTAAAAGAGAATATCCGTTTTTGTACAGGAGAGGTATGTAATTCAGCATATCGCTCTTGTCGGCGCCAAGCCCGTGGCAGAGTATAATGCATTTTTCATTTGCTTTATTGCCCACCCACCAGCCATATACTAAAACATTATCTTTTGTTGTAAAAGTTATTTTTTCAAAAGAAATATTAAAGACAGCGGGATTTCCGGAACCTTTAGGCCTGTAAGCGTAAAGCAGTACCCCTGAAAATATCCACACAAATACAAGAAAAAGGATTGTCCCGTAAAGGACGACCCTTATTGCTATTGTTTTTATTAAAACAGCTGTTTCCATTATGATTGTTCTTACTTTCCGCCGGACTTGTATTTTTTAAGAGCTTCGTAAGCATCTGTCGTGCCTATTTTCTGGAGGGCGTCAGAAGCATAAGACCTGACAACGGAATCCTCATCTTTTAACGCTTCTGCAAGATACGGAACCGCATCGTTTCCTAATTTTATAATAGAATCTCTGGAATGAACTGCAACTTTATTGTTTTTGTCTTTAAGCGTTTGCGCCAAAAAAGGCGCCGCAGACTTTGCGCCGGAACCGATTTTTCCGAGAGAGTCCACGGCCTCAAGTCTTACCTCATCATCCTTATCGCGCAAAGATTCCGTAAGAGCCATTATCGATTCCTTATACTCTATTCCAATATTTCCTAAAGCCGTTGCGGCCGCAGCTCTGACTTTTGCATCTTCGTTTTTAATAACATTTATTAAAGCAATCGCAGTTTCTTTCATCAGAGGCGAACCTTTTTCACCCCCGATTTTTCCCAGGATGTTTGCCACTTTTGCTTTAATTTTATTATTGCCTTCCTTCAAAGTATCCAATAAAGGCTGGATGGCTTTCTGCCCTATCCTGATAAGGGAGTTTTGAACCGCGGTACTGATATGCAAATTTTCATCATCAATAAAAAGAATCAGTAGTTTTGAGGCTGTTTTTGAAAGCATGCCTATTTTTTCAATAGTATTTTTTGCCGCAAATTGCACACCTTGCTCATTGTCCGCAAGAAGCTTAACCAGCTCGGGCATGGCCTTTGCCGAACGCATCCCGAGATTGCCCAGGGATTCGACTGCGGCTATCCGCACTGCTTTTTCTTTATCTTTGAGCAAAGCTGTCAATTCCAAGACATAATCCTTCTGATTAGAAGACAAAAGAAACCCCGCAACCTTTGCCGCGGATTCCCTAAAATACCTGTTATTACTGTTTAAAAATTTTCCGATAGCATCGCCGGAATCTTTGCTCTGATATGCTACCTTAATATAGGATCTGACAGCGGCATCGCGCACCAATACAATCTTATCTCCAAAAGCATTTGTCAGACAGCCTGAAATATCTTTATAATTTACGCGCATTTTCCCGAGGCAATTAAGCGCGGCTATCTTTTTTCCCAGATCTGAAGAAGAAGCCATGCCTATGATCTCTTTCAGTATTCCTTCTGAGGATGAATTTATTTTACACAAACTTTCCGCGGCAGCGATCGCAAGACTGTTGTTATTTCCTTTTATAGCGGCAGACAATTCCGCAATTGTTTCAGAGGCAGGCCCTCCTATATTGCCGAAGATTACAATCAAACATTCTTTCATAAAATTATCGCCGGTTTTATATTTTTCAAGCATCATGTCCACGGCCTCGCGGGAGGCAGCTCCTATTTCCACAAGCGCATTTTCAGAGCCGTTTTT
>JAZDIO010000031.1:0-6774 GCA_043804965.1 Candidatus Firestoneibacteriota bacterium
ATTTGCATAAACTATTGCGGCGCGGTCAGGCCTTCTGTTATTTTCTTCACCCGGGGTGAAATCATCCTGTTTTCTTCTTTTTTTAGTTGCGGTATAATTGGCAACCATGGAGTCCAGTGAGCCGGCCGTAACACCCCAGAAGAGGATGGGTTCTCCTAATCTAGTAATATCCTGGGCGTTTTGTATATCCGGTTGGGCGATTATCCCGACTTTATAACCTTCTTTGGTTAATAAATTCCCGATTACGGCTGCGCCAATAAACGGGCTGTCTAAATAGGTATCGCCGCTTACAAGGATTATATCGCACTGAGTCCAGCCCAGCTTCTTCATTTCGTCTGACGTTGTTGGCAGAAACATAGTCGTATTCTACGTTATTTTCATGCCTTAGTCAACTATGCAAATAGCACACCTTCTGATATATGCCTTCATATAATTAGCCCTTGACAAAAATAGGAAAACATAGTACAATCATATTACCAGTATATTACTGGTAATACTATGAAAAACAAGCAAATCCTTAAAAATAGAAAAATAGCCGGCATACTTAAAAACAGGATTATAAAGGGCGATTATCCATTTGACTCAAAAATTCCCAGCGAAACTGTGTTATCAGAGGAATTCAAAGTAAGCAGGCCTACAATTAAAAGCGCCATAGGATTCCTTGTAAGAGATGGTTATATTTCCTGCCTTCCTTCTATTGGTAGTTTTGTTATAAAGAAATCTGGTGCTAAAAGAATAATAGGTTATGTTTCTCCTGATTTAAGCGATCCCTTTCATGTTGACATGATTTCAAATTTAGAAAAAATAACCTCTTCAAAAGGAATCGGCCTTATTATTGCATCAAGCGGTGAATCAAGGGAAGAAGAAATTTCGGCAATAGAAAGAGTAATAAAAAATGGAGCTGCAGGAGTCCTGGTTTCAAAATCCATTTCTTCTTCAGATATCGAAACAAAATACAAGTTACCTTTAGTTTGGACCGGAGGTGTTTCTAATGACAGCCTGTACGATAAAGTTACAATAAATAATCAGAAGGGAATCCAGCAAATAATTGACCATTTAATGAGCCTTGGCGCAAGAACCTTTGCCTATGCCGAAGCTGAAAAGGGGAGAATAGAAAACAGCCAAAGATATTTGACTTTTAAAGCCTATTTGGAAAAACAAGGCATAAAAATAGGCGATAATTTGATATTCAAAACGGATGAAAGAGGGCAGAAAGGCGGGTTCGAATTATTTAAAAGTATGATTAAAACAGGATTGCCTGATGCAATAGTCTGCTACAACGACTGGACTGCGTTCGGTATAATTGAGGGCGCGATACAGCATAAAATAAAGGTACCGGAACAATTAAAAGTTTCGGGATTTGATAATATTTTGTTAAGCAGTTATTTCAAAGTTCCGCTTACAACAATAAATTATAAAGCAAAATTAATTGCCCAAACAGCTGTCGAGATTTTACTTGGAAGAATTGAAGGATCTAAAGGAAAAATAAAAGCTGTTATAGTGGAACCCGAACTTATAATAAGAGAATCTACAAGGAAGGGGTAATAACCGTCTATGATTAAAACATTGAAACTGTCACTGGTAGATTTATTAGGCAGGGAATATATGGAAGGTGTTATTGAAGCGGCATCCATATTTTCGTTAAAGGATAAATCCGCCGCTTCCAAGATTGCAAATGAAAAAGTGGAATTTTATCCTGAAAGTTTCAGCAATAAAGTGGAAAGCTTTATTGAAAAGATTGGTTTAGAACTTATCCCGCCGGTTAAAACAGGGCAGGAAGGCGCTTGCACTTCTTCTTTTAAAAAAGCTTCTAACTTAAATGCGAGCCCGGTATCGGGCTTGGGATATTTAAGATTGGGCGAGGACGGGAAAGTATACTTAGCGGCAAAGAGTGAGCATTACCACGCGCCTTTAGGCCATTCGTTCCCCGGCTATAAACTTCTTGATAATGCCCGGTCTCTTGGTATTACAAACGCCACGCACAACAATACAAGAGGTTATATCACGCGTTTGCTTGAAGCTGAACTAATACGCACGATAAACGGGCTTGCTCTTTCCGACAAAGAGGGGCTTTGCAATGTTATTTCTTCGGAAGCTCCCCATGTTTTAAACAGAGTCATTAATCTTGAAACAGGGTCTCTGGCTGTAGAGGCGGGTGTTAAAATGATGCTTGCCAAATTCTATAAAGCAGAAAAAACTTCTAAGGAACCTGAATATACCGGTAAAGTTCCTGTTTTCTTCGTGATGGGAGATAAGGAAGGCGGAAGGATGGCAAACTATCATGGAACCACGGTCATTACCCAGATGATGCGGGATTTATGGCCTGAAATTTACGCGAAAGTTTCCAGCGCCGGCATAATGGAAATATGCCCGGTAGCAATAAATGACCTAGAGGATTTTAAAAATAAGTTTGCGAAGTATAATCAGGGAAAGTATAAAGCCGCGGGGTTCCTGCATGAAATTATTATAATGAACTATGGTGGAATGCGGCTTAAGGAAGAATATCTAAAACAGGCATATGAAATTTGCCATGCTGGAGACACGCCCGTGCTGGTGGATGAAATTCAGTCTTGTATGTGGTATCCCGGAATGTATCTCTTCAGATTGTACGGGCTTAACCCGGATTTCGTTGCAGTTGGGAAAGGATTCCCGGGGGGGCAGTACGCTGCGTCAAAGATTATAACCACTGCAGTGATGGATAACCTCAGCCAGTTTGGTGCGCTTGTTACCAATGGGCAGGAGGAATTAGCGTCCCTGGCTTACCTCATAACGATGGCTTTTGCCCAGGAAAACAGCGCGCATATCGGAGAGATAGGAAAGTATTATGAGAACAAAGTCAAAGAAACCGTAAAAGAGTTCCCGGCTTTTGTGGATTGTGTGGAAGGGCAGGAACTTTTAATTTCAATATATTTTAAAACTGAGGTCCAGGCAATAAGGTTCACGGAGCTGCTTAATGCGCAATGCATTGATATCAGCGCTCATACCTACAAGGCAAAATGTCCGCCTGCGGCTTTGACAAAACTGCCGATTATCGCTTCGAAAAAAATGACGGATTTTCTAATCGCAAAAATGAAAGCAGCGCTTATAAAAATGAATGGAGAAAAAAAATGTTGAAAATCGGGTATGTTCCTCTTTATTTGAAACTTTACGACGATATTGATCCGGCCACCAGGGAAGGGTTTAAGCATTTTGTCAACTTTGTAAAGAAAGAACTTGCAAAACAGGCTGCTGTGGTAACGGTGCCCATTATTACTCTCCCTTCAGAAGTCAAAAACATGGCGGAATTATTTAAAAAAGAAAAAATTGATGCAATAGTAACCTTGCATCTTTCCTATTCTCCGAGCCTGCTCATTGCCAATATGCTTGCCGGTTTTGGAAAGCCGGTTATATTATTGGATACTACAATAGCGGGATCATTTAAAGAAATGTCAAAAGATTTTGTGACGCAAAATCACGGTATTCACGGGGTAATGGACCTGGTATCCGTCCTGAATTCTCTGGGTAAAAATTATAAGGTAATAGCCGGCCATTATAAAGATAAAAATTTTCTTAAAAAGATTGAAAAAATAATTAGAAATTTGGAGAAAGAGGAATGTGGAAATAAAGTCAGGAATGCCGTAAAAGCTTTTAAGGGCCAGAGAGCCGGCATTACCGGCAGGCCTTTTGACATGATGGGGGATTTTGCAGTCCCGTTTTCGGCCCTAAAAAATAAGTTTGGAACAAGAGTCTTCAAAATAAACCCTTCGGACATATATAAAAAAAGCGTAAAAATCGATTCCTCGCGGGTGAATCGTATATTTACGGAAGAGACAAAGCAGTATTTAGTAAAAAAGAAGAATGAAAAAGCATTAAAAAATTCTATCCGCGTTTACTGCGCGTTAAAGGATATACTTAATGAAAAAGGCATAGAAGCTTATACTATGAATTTCCTGGATATCAAAGAATTTGCCGTGCCTTTTTACGCAATAAATAAACTTATGGGTGAAGGTTTCGGATACGGCGGCGAAGGAGATGTGCTTACCGCTTTGCTGGCAAAACCTTTAAACATACTTTCAAGAAAAGCCATGTTCAGCGAGGTTTTTTGCCCGGACTGGAAAAACGGTAATCTGCTTATGGCGCATATGGGGGAGATTGACCCTCGTTTTGCAAAAGAAGTGGAAAAGGGCGAACTTGTACCTACTAAAGCATTAGGTAACAAGTATCTTTCGATTTATCATCGTTTTGAATTCGAACCTATAGAAGTTACTTTAGTAAATATCTCCAAAACAAAAACAGGTTTTAAACTTGTGGCGGCCCCGGCAGATATTAAAGAGGCCAAACTTTTTAAGCATGTCACTATGCCCCACTATGTTATTAAGCCAAAGATGGAACTTACCGCTTTTCTCGAGAAATACGGCCAGGCCGGAGGCGGCCATCATATTTATGTTGCGGAAGGCGATATTATGGAGGAGCTAAGACAGTTTTCAACAGCTCTAAAAATGCAGTTTTATGAAATTAATTAAAAAAACATTTTTCATTGGAATGGACCTTGGGACTTCTTCCTTAAAGGGAGTTTTGACGGATGACTTTGGAAAAATAATTCGTAAAAATAAACTGCCTGTTCCTTTTGTTGTTTCCAAAAACGGCTTATATGAAATTAATCCCGGGGAGTACTATCTGGTCGTCTGCAGGTTGATTAAGAATTTGTCCGTTGGTAAAAATATTACTGCCCTGTCCATGGCCTCTGCTTCAGGCAATACACTGCTTCTTGGAAAAGACGGGAAACCTGTTACAAATATAATCTGCTGGCTGGATGAAAGAATGAAGGGCAGGGTAAAAGAAATTTTTCTTGCCTTAAATGCAAAGGAGGTCTATAAAGTTGTCGGATGGCCTCTTTTTGATATGTTGCCTCCTGCGCATCTGGGTTTTTTTAAAGAAGATAGAGCTGATATTTTTAAAAAAGCAAAGACAGTTTGTATGAGCACAGAATATGTCCAGTATCTTCTTACCGGAAAATTAGGAATAGACCGCTCTACAGCGACACCGTTTTATCTGGTAAATCAGGAGAAGGGGATTTATCATGAGCCGTTTTTGAAAATTTACGGAATAAAAGAAAAAAATCTGCCGAAAATAATGAATTCCGGAGAGGTTTTGGGTAATATTTCAAAGGAAGGCGCAAAAGCTTCCGGGCTTAATACAAGAACTCTTCTTGTGCTCGGCTCCTTTGACCATCCTGCCTGCGCGAGAGGCGCCGGGGTTGTTTCTCAGGGGCAGCTTCTGCTTTCCTGCGGTACCTCCTGGGTTGGTTTTTATCCATTGAGAGATAGAAAGACTGCTCTTCAAGAAAACATGCTTTCAGACCCTTTTCTTTTTCCGAAAGGGCCTTGGGCAGGCATGTTTTCAATAACGAGTTTAGGCCAGGTAATAGATAAACTTATAAGCAAATACATTTCGCAAGGTAATAACAAATATAAAACGCTGGATAAACTTGCGCTGGAAGCGCAAAAAAAAGGGATGAAACCTTGTGAATGCGCAAGAGACCCTCTAAAGTGGGAAGAAAAACTTAAAGCAACAGAAAAATTGCAAGCAGCCCTTTCTATTATGAGCTGGCCCTGCCAGCTTATGAAATATAAAATGGCGGAGTTATCCCGGTCAGGCATGGAATTAAATGAAATATACATGGCTGGCGGGCCTTCCGGAAGCAAGGTTTGGCCGGCAGTTATGTCAAACATCCTTTCTGTCCCTGTAAAATGCGTGCACGGCGAATATACAGGCGCTTCCGGGGCATCTGTAATCGCAAGAGAAGGATATTATTCACAAAGAAGAAAAACAATTAAAAGATGGCAGCTTTTTCCGGTAAAGCCCTGCGATAAGAAGATTTACGATGAAGAACTTTTGGATTTTCTTCCTAAAAACATTATTGATATTCATACGCATTCCTGGCTGAAAAAATTCGAAATAGAGGTTCCCGCTTTAAACCGCGGTCCTGCGTGGCCGGGCCTTGTGGCGAGGGATAATTCCATACAGGATTTACTGCTTACCTATGAATTGCTTTTTCCCGGGAAAAATGTAGAACCTGTAATATTCGGATCGCCGGGAAGAGATATTAATCTCGGTAAAACAAACAGTTATGCAGGCGAAGCCGCAAAAGGATACGGATTAAAGAGCCTGATAATCAGCGATCCGTCCTGGAGCCGGGAAGGCCTGGAAAACAAAGTAAAAACAGGAGGTTTCAGCGGTTTAAAACCTTATTTTAATTTTGCGCCGAAAGAAATAAAATCCGAAGATATTAGGATATATGATTTTTTACCGAAGGCGCACCTTAAAGCGGCTCATGATAACAAATGGATCGTAATTTTGCATATACCGCGCCCGGGAAGGCTTAAGGATCCCTTGAATTTGAAACAGTTAAAGGAAATTGATGAGAACTATCCAAACGCAAAGATTGTAGTAGCGCATTTAGGCAGAGCTTACAGCGAAAATGATGGAGGAAATGCTTTTGAAATACTGAAGAGGACTAATAATTTATTTTTTGATTTTAGCGCGAATACAAACAGTGTGATAATGCGCCGGTTTATTGACGCTGTCGGGCCTGGAAGGATAATTTTTGGTTCCGACCTTCCGATAACAAGGATGAGGATGAAGAGAATTACAGAAAATAACTCTTACGTGAACTTTGTACCCAAAGGCCTTTATAAAGGGATATCTTCCGAGCCGCAAATGAGGGAAGTTGCGGGAGTTGAAGCCGGAAAATATACATTCTTTTTGTATGAAGAAATTCTTGCTTTTAAAAAG
>JAZDIO010000032.1:0-5453 GCA_043804965.1 Candidatus Firestoneibacteriota bacterium
CGAGCAAACCGAGTATCTCGCCCTTATCCACAGTAAAAGACACGCCTTCCACCGCTTTTGTCGGGCCGTAAAATTTGGAAAGATCTTTGACTTCTATCAATGTACTCCTCCTTATTTCCTAATTAGATTCCACCGATTGCAAAACTACACAGAATTTCACTGATACAAACCTTAAAAAACGTCAAAAAGTCTATAAGGTCCATAAAGTTCGTAACGTCTTACGTTAATGTAGTATTATTAAATATCACAGGGACTTTTCCCGCGTTCAATAAATTGTCATTCGTCATAAGACAGTCCTTTCCGGTAAAATGTTCCCTGATTTCCGGTCAACTATACTTTTTTAATTCATTTAAAACGTTTAGCGCTTCTAGGGGGCTTAATGAATTTACATCTATTTCTTCCAGTTTTTTTAGTAACTTACTGCCTTTATCGTCCTTTTTAGTTGTTTTTGTGTCAAAAATTGAAAGCTGGGAGATTACGCCTGCCCCGCCTGCCAGCTTTGATTTGCCTTCTTTATCGTAATTGGCCTCTTCCAGATTATGAAGTATCTCTCTGGACCGTTTCAGCACTTCTTTCGGAAGCCCGGCAAGCCTCGCAACCTGAATCCCGTAACTTCTGTCTGCCGCGCCTTCCACTATCTTCCTTAAAAATATTATTTCTTCATTCCATTCCTTAACCATTATATTATAGTTTTTTACCCGAGGCAGTGTCAACGCCAATTCGGTTAATTCATAGAAATGCGTCGCAAAAAGAGTTTTTGCTCCGAGCTTCGTATTGTCATGTATGAACTCCGCCACCGCCCAAGCAATGCTTATCCCGTCAAAAGTAGCCGTTCCCCTCCCTATTTCATCAAGAATAATGAGAGATTTTTTTGTCGCGTTATTCAAAATATTGGCGGTTTCCAGCATCTCCACCATAAAGGTGGATTGCCCGAGCGCGAGGTTATCCGAAGCTCCGACTCTGGTAAATATACGGTCCACCACGCCGATTTCAGCCGAATCCGCGGGAACAAAAGAACCTATCTGGGCCATCAGGACAATCAGAGCGGTTTGCCTGAGATAAGTGGATTTCCCCGCCATATTCGGGCCGGTAATTATGACCACCTGAGTATCCGTATTATCCAGAGTTGCATCGTTCGGCACAAAGCCGTCTTTTACGATAAGCTCAATAACCGGATGCCGTCCGTTTTCTATTTTTATAACATCCGTATTATTAACTTCCGGTTTGACATATTTATTTACCGCCGCGGCCTCCGAGAAAGCCGCGACAACATCCAGCGCTCCTATCAGTTTTGCGTTTTCCTGCAGCTTGGGAATACTTTTAGCTATTTCCTCCCGCACCTGACAGAAGAGTTCATACTCAAGAAGGCCGATTTTTTCATCGCTGGAAAGCACCAGAGACTCATACTCTTTCAATTCCGGAGTTATAAACCTCTCCGCATTAGACAAGGTCTGTTTTCTGATATAATCCTTTGGAGCGCTTGCCAAATTTGCCCTGCTGACTTCTATATAATAGCCGAAAACCGAATTATAGCCGACTTTAAGCGAACTTATCCCGGTCCGTTTTCTTTCGTCTTCCTGAAACTTTGTTATCCAGTCCTTGCCGCCCCTGCTGATATTTCTAAGACTGTCAAGCTCCCCGTTAACGCCGTCTTTTATAATATTTCCTTCTTTTATTGAAAGCGGCGGATCTTCTTCCAAATTTTTCTCAATAAGTCCGGCTTCCGCCTTAAGGAGGCAAATATTATCTTTTATCTTCATTAAAATACCGGAATCGGATTTTGCGAGGAGCTCTTTTATTCCCGGGAGCTCTTTTATTGAATTTTTCAGAGAAACAAGCTCCCTGGCGTTTACCGCCTTGCATCCGATTTTACCGCAGATCCTTTCAAAATCAGAAAGCTGTCCGAGGGCTTTCCGAAGTTCCTGCCTTAAAATAAAATCCTCCAGAAGTTCGCCCACCCCTTCTTCCCTGCTTTTTATCTCCTCTACGTCTACCAGGGGCTCCAGAATCCACCTTTTTAATATCCTGCCTCCCATAGCGCTGCTTGTTTTATCAAGTACGGAAAAAAGAGTGCCTTCCTGGCTTTTATCCGCCATCCGCTCGAACAATTCCAGATTTTTCCTCGTCGCGCTGTCCACCAGCATAAAGGTTCCCGGATTATATACGCTAATTTTGCTTAAGTGAGCCACCGAACCCTTCTGGGTTTCCCCCGCGTATTTTAAAGCCGCTCCGGAGGCGGAGACAGCCGCTTTATTTTCTGATATTCCAAAACCGTCGAGCGAAGCAACTTTAAAGTGCTTGAGTAAAAGTTCTTTCGCCACCTCATTATCAAAATAATAATCTTCTTCATATCCCGCCAGAATACCGTTATTTTCAAGGTATTTAACCAACCCGCCCCTTTCATTTTCAAATGAAGCCGGCAGTATTATCTCCTTGGGTTTATATTTATTTATTTCATCGTAAACGCTGTCCAGCCCTTCTTTTATGCTCACTTCTGCGGCCAGGAGCTCTCCCGTAGAAATATCCAAAAAAGCCAGGCCTGCCGTCGTTTCCCCTGCAATATATAAAGCTGCCAGAAAATTGTTTGATTTTTGCTCCAGAAGCCCGTCCTCAAGAACCGTACCCGGGGTAATTAGTTTTACCACCTCTCTTTTTACAATACCTTTTGCGAGCCTGGGATCCTCCACTTGTTCGCAGATTGCCACTTTTAACCCGCTCTTTATCAGTTTTGTAATATAATTCAGAGCGGAATGAAACGGAATACCGCACATGGGAGCAGGCTCGGCAACAGAAACATTTCCTAAGTCCTTCGGGTTCCGCCCTCCCCCTCTTTTCGTAAGCACAATCTGGAGTACGGAGGAGGCCAGCTTGGCGTCCTCGAAAAACATCTCATAAAAATCACCGAGCCGGAAAAACAGTATCGCGTCCGGATATTGTTTTTTAATCTCCCGGTACTGCCGCATCATGGGCGTCAGCGAGTCATTTTTTTCCATCAAATATCCTTAAGCTGCAGAATCCTTCTCAGCTTCCGTACAAATTTCAATATTTCATAAGTGAATTGCACTTCTTTAATAAATTTCCTGGTTTCCGGAAAAATTATCGCCGCCGCCGCTCTATCAGGATTTCCCCTGTAATTTTTAATCCATTCATCGGCATTTTTCGTACCCGCGTTATAGGCCGCAAGCGCAAAAACCAGATTGCCGTTATAACGCTTAAGAAGTTTTACCATATAATAATACCCGAGGTGAATATTGATTTCGGGATCATATAAATCCTCAACATCAACATAATCCACGTTCAATTCATGAGCCATTTCTTCCGCAGTGGAAGGCATTAACTGCATAAGCCCGACCGCCCCCTTTTCGGAGACAGCAATAGGGTTAAAAGTGCTTTCTGATTTTATAATCGCCGCCACCAGAAGAGGGTCCAGCTTGTACTCTTTGGAATATTTATCCAGTAAAACGTTATGAGTTATCGGGGAAAGCGCGGTCCAGAACCAGTCGCTGACTAAAAGCAGAATAATCGTAAGTATTACAAGCAGCACGCTTAATAATACTATTTTTTTATTATTCTTTTTTTTCATACAACCTTGTAGTTTTCCGCCTTCAGGTTTTAAATTTAAGGTCTTCTACCGATTGAGCGGGTAAAGAACAGTAAGGAACCGTAGACTTTTCTCTATGGTCTTTTTAAGACCTCATCATGATTCCCTATCACCCTTAATATTATTATTCCTTGATAGATATTGAAAGTAAACCGGTATTTATAATCAACCCTGCCTTCCCATATCTCATTTGCACCCTGTATTCTTTTGGTGTGAAGCGACGGATGTCTAACATTGGAAAGTAATAGATTGAGTTGTTTATAAAATTTCTTTTTTATTTCTTTAGGTAGGATTTTAAGGTTTTTTTCAAACCTTTCGGTTGTTCTAAACTCCAACATCAGTCGCCCATTTTTATCTTAAATTCTTTTAGCGACCTGTACTTATGTGTTTTTTCTTCCTTAATATTTTTTTCGGCTTCTTTTTCCATATTCTGCCACTTTTTGCTCCAGAAGTAAGACTGGTCGGTGTCCACAATCTTTTTATACTTAACAAATACCACATATTTCAGCACATCTTTAGTCAAATCAGATGGCAGATTTTTAATTTCATTTAGTAATTCTCTTTTTGCAGCAACTTTCATCTCTTAACCACCTTCCACTCATTACTTAATAACTAATGTATTGTATAACGTTTTTCATAGTTTGTCAATCCTGTTCTCTTTTCTTGTCCCTCTTTTCTAATCCACGTCCCAATTAAATGAAAAAGAAGCAGGATGATAATCCCGCCTGCTAAACCGACAAAAAGAATAGGCTTTTATAATGAGGGAAAAAAGCAGTATTAGAATAAGCCCGATAAATTTTTTATATTCACTTCCCTGCATTATTTTTTTGCAAGACAGACGTATAATTCCGAATTCTTATCATTAAATATAATGTCAAAAGCTCCGTTAAATTCCCTGCTCTTTAAAATTGACAGTAAATCAATGTTTTTATGACTGGAAAGCCGCCTGGCTTCACGAAGGTTAATGAGAGCCAGAGAGATCTTTTCTTTTTTCAGGACTTTATTTAATCCGCCTTCGCTTTTTGCCCTTTCCATATATTCAACAAGCGGTATTCTGTCATAGTCGCTCCCCGCTATAAACGGTTTTTTGCAGTAAAACGCCCTGCTCTCCCCGATAAAAAGCACTTTGCTTCCCGGGTCGGTTTTTATTTTATTCAGAAAATCCACGGCCTTGAAATAAGCATTTGGGTATGAATTTCTTGCAGTGCTGAGATATTTTCCCTCAGTGATTTTCCCGGAAAACAAAGGGACGGGATCCATATTCCTAAAATTGATATTTGAAACCCAAACAAAGTTATTAACAGCAATTAAAGCAATAACGGTAAAAACAGTAAAGGAGTAATATTCTTCCTGCTCTTCTTTCAGGAAGCCCAGCACTGCATATCCAAAGTACACTGAAAGAAATACCCATCCCGGAATGAAAAACCTTGCTATCCTGGTGAGGCTGAGCCAAAATATAGAAGTAACTGCAATAAAAACCAGTAATGCCTGTAAAGGCTTCTTTTCTCTGCTTTTTTTCAGCAACGGCCATAAAAGAAACGGCAGAAAAGCTAATAAAGCCGGTCCCAGGTTCATACTGGCTGCCGGCCGGGACAATCCTTTAGCCCAGGCTATGGTCAAAGTCCAGGGAAGTTGAACAAAATCATTAAAGGAATTTACAAGAAAACCTTTTTGCTCCGCTAAAAGTTTCAGCACTCCGGGTGCCTCCGAGAAATAAGGATACACGGGGTTGCCAAAGAATAAATAATTTTTAACAAGCCAGGGAACAACAGGAATAAGCGCAAAAAGGAAAAATACGCTGAACACATATGGTATTTTATTAAACGACCTGTTTTTCAGGCAGTAGTAAAGA
>JAZDIO010000033.1:0-6514 GCA_043804965.1 Candidatus Firestoneibacteriota bacterium
AAATAAGGATACACGGGGTTGCCAAAGAATAAATAATTTTTAACAAGCCAGGGAACAACAGGAATAAGCGCAAAAAGGAAAAATACGCTGAACACATATGGTATTTTATTAAACGACCTGTTTTTCAGGCAGTAGTAAAGAAGAACAAACGCAATACCCGCCGCATAAATAATACCGGAATATTTCACACCCAGGCCAAAGCCCGCAAAGAGCCCCGCCAAGGCAAGTATTTTACTTCCCGAAGAAAAACCTTTCTCCGCGGCGCTTACCGCAAGATAAAAGGAAAGAAAAAACCAGAATGCCGACAGGGCGTCCACCTGGGTATTAATAAGGTTTACGGCAACCACAGGCATAATACAAACCAGCCCTGAGGCAAATAAACCGGCCCGGCGACTGACGTATTTTTTTGAAAAGGAATACACTGAAACCAGAAGAAGAACCCCGAAAAGAAAATTAATGAGTTTCGCCGTTACCGGCCCGTTCAGAACCAGCCCCGCCAGATATAGAAGTTCGGCATTCCCGGGAAATCCCGAGAAGAGATTGTAAGGCATCTTCGTAAAACCATGATTAAGGATGTAGGCCGAGGGCACTGCCAGGTGATATTCCAAAGAATCAAAGAAAGTCTCGGGAGTCAGAGCAAGAAAAAGATTCATCAGCATAAATACGCCGATTATAATAAATAAAAGTTTTTCCGAGCCGTCATATTTCTTCGGTTCGAACCTGATCCTTGAAGGATTCCGATAAAGGTCCAAAAGAGCATAAACACATAGAATGATAAAAGCCGTAAAAATAACCGCCTCGTAAAGAAGCCCTGCGGCCGCGATTAAAAAAATAAAACCGGAGATAACGGAAAAGCCGACTGCTGCCGAAACAGCGAAAAAACCCGGGGTATCAAAATCTTTTTTTAAGGAATTTGTAAGTTTTCTTCCGATAATATAAGAAACCGCGAATAAAAAACAGGCAAGAAATATTCCAATCAGAGCTTCCCTGGCAAACAATAAAACCCCTTTAAAATTAAACAAAACAGGAAAAGTTGAAATGTACTCCAAAAACTTCTTAAAATCCGCCGGTAAAACAGAATGATAAAAATACGTTACGACTGCAGCCCAGATTAAGAAAACAACAAAAATCAGCCTGTTCTTCACCGCACACCCTGTTTTACGCCGAGAACCTCGTACACAAGATCAAAAGAAGTTTTGCCCTTGAATTGGACAAGTTCTACCTGCCTGGTTTCAAAATGGTCTTTAACTAAATCATTGGTCTTCTGGGAAACAAGAATCTGGGTACCGTAGTTTTTATTTAACGCCTGAAGACGGGCGGCAACATTAACAGCATCGCCTATCACGGTATATTCCATATGGCCCATTGAACCGATATTTCCCAGCACCACCTCGCCGGTGGTAATTCCGATTTTCATGCCGAATATCGGACGTCCTTCACTCGACCATTTTGTCCGCAGATTATTAAGTTCTTTGTTCATCTCCAGAGCCGTAGCTACGGCTTTTACAGCATGGTCCTTAAGAGGCACCGGCGCGCCGTAAAGAGCCATAATGGCATCTCCCATATACTTATTTATCATGCCTTTATTTCTGAATATTACCTCGTTCATGCATGTAAAATACTCATTAAGAAGCCTTACCACCTGCTGCGGATCCAGAGCCTCGGCCATGGAGGTAAAATCACGGATATCCGAAAAAAGAATCGTTACAAGGCGTTTTTCTCCGCCAAACGTAGTCCTGCCCCCGCTCTTTATCACCTCATTTAAAAGTTCAGCGCTCATATAACGGGAGAAAGCCACTTTAATCTGCTCCTTCTCTTTCAGGTTTTTAGCCATATCGTTAAACGAATTCACCAGATCGTCAATCTCATTCATCATTTTTACCTTGATTTCAAGGTCATAATTACCGGCGCTGATTTTTGAGGCCCCGTCAATTAAAAGCTTTATAGGCCTGACCAGAAACATGGCGACCAGGGAAGAAACGAAGAAACCGAACACAATTGTAAGTACGGCTGCAATTATCACCGTTTTAGCGGCAGAAGCCATAAGCACGTCAATCGCATTCTGGGAAACTCCGAGATGAACCTTTCCGATCGTTTCTTCGCCTTTTTTAACTTCGGATTTAACCTCGTAAATCTTTTCTTTCACCCCGCCGTTTACCTTAAAATAATACGGTGTCTTTTCTCTTACCTCAAAAACCGGAGAAATATACTTTTTATTCCACTCGCCCGCTATATTATTTGAAGCTATAATAATGGATTCATCCGCGTCAGTAATCCGGACGTATTTTATCCATTTTTTGTTATCGCTGCTGTTTACAACTTTGGTAATGGTAGAAACCAGAGCGGTATCGTCAATTGGAGCCTGGGAGAGGGCATCGGAAACATTACCCGCGATACTTTCGCAGAATTGCTGGCCGGTGGCAATAAAATTGGTTTTCAATATCCTGACCTGATTCTGAAGCGTCAGCAGGCTTATCGAACCTATGGAAAGCGCGATAAGCACGGAAAATATTACACTTAATTGGTTTCTAAGATTAAACTTCAAGAGATTTCTAAAATAATTTTTCATAACTCTCCCTAAAAAGAAATAATCATTTCACATTACACGTTATCTCGCTTTACATATATTACCTGTCGAGAAAAGCTATGCTTATCAGGCCTAACGTCTTTAATTAATATGCTATTATTATATTGGCAGAGCTTTTTTCTGCCTGCCTTAAATTGTCCTTTGTCCTTCGTAATTTGTACTTGGCACTATTTGACTTTCTTCCTGCCTGCTTTTTTAATATTTAAACTTGCTTTCTCAAAAGACGGATCCAAAATCAAAACAGAATTCCACTTCGCTATAGCCGTATCTATATCTTCCCTGCCGTAGGCTTCAAGGCCGTCCAGATATAATTTATCACGAACTTCGTATACTTCGGTCCTGTATTTTTCAAACAATTCCGGCGCTTGCCGGTTTCCGGGGTCAATTCTCAGGCAATCTCTAAGCTCTCTTGACATATTCAGCCAATCCTTGGCGTCAGCGAACCTTAAAGCGCTGTCGAGATATATTTTTCTGGAAGACTCCACAAGATCCTCAATCCTTTTTATCTCCGCTGCCAGGCAGCGGACATCCTTCTCCTTATTAAGTTTTGAAGCAAGTTTAACAGCCATCTGGTAATTCTGTATTGCCGCCAGGTAATTTTTCTCCTCATATTCTTTTTTTGCCGCATTAAGATTAGTTTCATATTCCATCTTTACTCTTTCCATGCTGGAAAAATTACTCAGACGTTTGTTTGCTGTTTCTATGCCTTTTTTTGCAACAGGGTCATCTTTTTCTATCGCAAGAATAACATTCCACTCCGCGGCAGCCTCTATCAGTTTATCCTGATTAAAAAGATCCATTGCTTTTTTATTATGTTCTTCTAATATTTCTTCTTTCTTTTTCTTTATTTCCCTGGCAATATCAGTATCCTCGGGGCTGGAAGAAAGCGCCATCTGCCATTCTCCAGAAGCTTCCAGAAGCTTACCTTTTCCGGCCGACTCAACAGCTTTTTCCAGATGCGCCTTGGCTTCTCTTTGTTTCAATTTTTTGTTTATATCCCCCGCCAGTTTCTGCGCCAGATCATACCTGGGATTAAGGACAATTATGGCCTGACAAAGCTTCATAGCCTCTTCGTAATTGCCGTTATGATAGGCCCCGAGCGCTTTTGTATAAAGGGACGAAGATTGAATTTCCCTGTCTTTTTTGTCCTCTTCATATTTTTTCCCGCCCATAATTTCCTGACGTACTGCCGGTTTTCCGCTGATCAAAATATCCTTGAGATAGTGCTTGTTGTTACGCTCAAACCAATTAAACCCGGCAGCCTCTCTGCGGCTGTAAAGATCGTTGATTTTAGCAATCACGCTTTCAGGAGCAGAATAGTCGTGATCTTTATAAATTAATATACAAACCTCGTTTTTCACAGAGGCCACTTGAATTCTACTTTTGCTTTTCACCAGAACCTTGCCGTAAACAGATCCTTTCTGTCCGGTCAAACTGTCATTTGACTGGGGAAAAACAAAAAAAGCCGGCAGAAGAAACACAAAAACTTTTAACATGAAAGAATATCTTCTCAATTTACACCTTTAATTTAAAGTATCTTCTTTTCCCTGTTTTAATAATATCCCCGGTGTTAACCTTTACATCCGTATCAGGTTTTTCCACCCGAATATTGTTAATATACACACCGCCCTGCTCCACCAAACGCTTTGCCTCAGTTTTGTTTGTAACCGCGTTAAGTTTAACCAGGAGGTTAATTATCCAGATTTTACCGTCTTTCAGAAATTCCTGCGGGATAAAAATTTCCGGTATGTCTTTGGGCAGTTCTTTTTCCGAAAAAACACGTTCAAACTCCAAAGCCGCGCTCTCCGCAGAATCTTTATCATGATACATTGTAACAAGTTCTTTTCCCAGCCGCTCTTTAAGTTCTTTCGGATGCAGGGTTCCGTTCTCAAGCCCGGCTGAAAGCCCTGAAAGTTCAGCCATAGGAAGATCCGTTAAAAGTTCAAAATAATTCAACATTAAACTGTCAGGAATGGACATTATTTTGCCGAACATATCTTTTGCGGTTTCATCAATACCTATATAATTACCCAAGCTCTTGCTCATTTTTAATTTTCCGTCAATTCCAATTAAAACCGGCAAGAAAAGCCCCGCTTGCGGTTCCTGCCCCAGCTCTTTCTGCAGGCTTCTTCCGACTATCACGTTAAATCTTTGTTCCGTCCCGCCGATTTCTATATCAGCCTTTACTTCAACGGAGTCCCATCCCTGCATTAACGGATATATCAGTTCATGCAAACTTATTGGAATCCCTTTATTATATCTTTCCGCAAAATAATCATGTTCCATTAAACTCGCAACAGTTATTCTGGCCGCAAGTTTTATTACATCTGTAAACCGGAATTTTGAGAACCAAGCGCCGTTATAAACAATTTCTGTCTTGTTTTTATCTAAAATTTTAAATACCTGCTTCTCGTAATATTTCGCGTTTTGCATCACTTCTTCATAAGCAAGCTGGGGCCGGGTTGAATTTTTTCCGGACGGATCCCCCACGGTTGCAGTATAACTGCCTATTATAATAATAACTTGATGCCCTAAATCCTGAAACTGCTTTAACTTCCTTAGAGGGATTGTAAATCCCAAATGAACATCCGGCGCAGTCGGATCAATACCAAGCTTAACCCTGAGAGGTTTATTCTCTTTTACCGATTTTTCCAGTTTAGCAAGAAGTTCTTTTTCGCTTACCAAATCAGCAACTCCGCGCTTTAGAATCCCAAGCTGTTCAACGGCTGTTTTCATTTTTATTCCCTTTTGACTTATTTTTACCAAAAATATTTTCAAACCTTAAGCTCCAGGGCATAAGCAAAGCCTCAAAAATAATATTCCTGTTCAGCTTGGAGGTGCCGCTGTGCCGGTCAATAAAGATTATCGGAATCTCGCATATCTTAAAACCATTCTTATGAGCGCGGTAATTCATTTCTATCTGAAAAGAATATCCGTCGCTTTTTATCCTGTCCAGATTAACAGCTTTCAGCACTTCGGCTTTAAAACACTTAAAACCGCTGGTTGCGTCCTTAACCGGAAGCCAGAGTATTATCCTTACGTACAAATTTGCCAATATAGAGAGCAGCAGCCTGTTTAACGGCCAGTTAACAACACTGATACCGTTTATATACCTGGAACCTATTATTAAATCACAACTTTTTGTCTTTTCAATAAACAGAGGCAGTTTTTCGGGATTGTGCGAAAAATCAGCATCCATCTCAAACACATAGTCATAACCTTTTTCCAGCGCATATTTAAATCCGGCGACATACGCCGAGCCCAGGCCCTGCTTACCCTTTCTATGCAATACTTTAAGCCGGGGTTCCGCAAGCGCCAGCTTATCCGCAATATTTCCCGTACCGTCGGGAGAGTTGTCATCCACGACTAAAATATCAAGCTCCGGAACAGCTTTAAGAACATTTTCAACAAGCTTATCTATATTTAAAAGCTCGTTATATGTCGGGACAACTACCAAATATTTTATCACACAAAATTTTTAATTCTTTTCATTTTTACTTTTCTCCCCAATCCTTTTGATTTGTACTTTTTAACTATAATAGGCTCTTCTATTCGTCTATTGCTAGAGCAGCTCACATCAGAAGGATGCCACTTCGGTCCTTTTTTATTTTTGTTTATTGGAAGACGTTCTCCAATATTAACTAATTACTGTCCTTTGTTAAAATATCTCCTAGAATAGCCGGATAATATATCTCTTTTTATCAATCCCAGCCGTTCCAGGAGGTCAAAATGATCCAAATTATTTCACAAAGACCGCTTCCTCTTCAAAAATTCATCACTGAATTCAGCTGCTTTTTCTCAAAACCGTTCTTTCTCAGCTTTGCCATCTATATTTCCGGTTTGCTTCTTGAAATTAAACGTACTAACATTAATTCTATCGTTTCTAAAACTCCTTTTGCTTCCTACCAGAAAATCCAATACTTCCTC
>JAZDIO010000034.1:0-2165 GCA_043804965.1 Candidatus Firestoneibacteriota bacterium
ATACGCGCTCTTTGGCAGCTCCGCTGTCCTAAAAGTACAGCCTGGCTGTACTTTTAAGGACCGGTTGCTTTGCGCCCCAGCATTACTGCTAGTTTGCCTTTTTCAGTAGCTTATTCCAAATTGTCTAGTTTAAGTATAACACAAAATTTGCCAAATTACAAGGTTGCAAATTTACAAATTTACAAGAGGGACACCCTTTCAGCCGAAGCTAAGGGTGTCCCTAGAAGGGGACACCCTTCCGATTGGTTGAAAGGGTGTCCCTAAGAAAGGTGGATATCGATTTTCTTGAATTGCCCGGACCTGATTTGCTCTGCATAAGGAGGGGGGATGATATCGGAAATAATCTCCGTGTTTTTTCCGCGGATATCCGTGAGCACGATTCGTTTGCTTTTCAATCCGTTACCTGCGAAGGTGTCTTTTCTTTTGGGGTTATGATAAGTTAGGGTAATTTTACTTAGGAAATTAAAAGTATAGAGGCCCTTTTTATCAAATAACCATCCTGCCAAAGCAGGCCTGAAACTTAGACAGAGCTCATTTTTCTGATTAAGGAAGAACGGTTGTTTGCCCGTGTTCATCGTCAGCCAGATTTCTAGAAACTCCGCGGTTGACCCGGAAAGCCTGGCAACAAAGCCGTTTCCGTGCAGCCTTTTATCTTTAAAGGCGCTGCTAACGATAAATGACGAATTTTCCAGAATGCTTCTTCCGTATTGTTGCGGGTTCTGGAAAGGAATAAGGATATTTTTGAATTCTTCGTAAAACTCTTTATAGAGGCCCTGCTTGAGTATTTCAAGCAGGTATTTATATTCCATATGCAGCCAAATAGATTCATGTTCCAGCCAGCCCGGCGAAAAAACCCTGCATCTTCCGATTTCTTCCGGCATACTTTTAAGGTTTTCCGTAACTTTATACATCTTAAGCTTTTTGTCGAAAAGCACGCTTGCTTTGGTTGCCGTATAGATACTTTTTGCCGTTGCCTTTGTTTCCGCCAACCTTAAAGCATGCATCTGGGATTCGAGGAAGAGCGGAAGCCTTACCTGCTTAAACTTCCTGGGGTTAATATAAGGGTGATTAAGCCGGTCGTATTCAACAACCTCATTGATAAAATAAGCGCAATGATTCTTTTTAGTCTTATTATAGGCAGTTTCTAAGCTTAGCTTAAGTTTCCTAAGGAAGCTTTCAAGCATTGCCTTTAAATCTAAAGAAGAAATTTCTTCTTCTTCTCCGCTTAGGCCCAGCTTGGTTTTTTGCCTGAAATCTTCTTTTAAGGAATAACTTTTATCCCAATAGAAAAAGCTATTCCGTCCGGTAAAATATTCCTTAACGCATTCTCCGATGCCATAGAGAAAATCAAGCATTTCCTTTGTAACGCTGATTTTCTCAACGCTGGATTTTTGCAGGGTATTTAAGATAAAGTTAATCAACCTTTTTAATTCGAATGTTTCGCAGGAAGATGACCCGAAGAGAGCGGGCAGGCCGTTTAGCGCGTCGTACCAGTTGGGCTTATTTGCCTCCATTTCGATTCCTGTGCCGAAGGGGTCAAGGGAGGCCATTTTATTGACAGTCAGGCAGAGCAATTTATTGATCAGGGATGTATAATAAATATCTCCGCTTCCGAAATTTCTCCTTACCACATTAGGTTGACGCTGCCTTTTAGATATGATTTCATTCTTCTCTTTGTCTGAAACTACCGAATGCAGCTGGCGGGGGAGGCCGTGATAAAGCAGGTATTTCTCGCTGCGCGGTCTGACTGTTTCAGTATTATCAAAATAGGTAAAGCGCCTGTTTTCGAAGATAATCTGCTTTAATTTGTCCGGGTAAACTGCGAGGTAATTTTCCAGCAGGTCTAAGCAATACGCCCAGTGGTCGCTCCAGAAGCCCTCACCGTGTTCAGCCTCCTGTATTTTTGAAGAGTCGGATATCAGATTATTTAAAAAATCATCATAAGAGACTTTCAGCTTGATTCTGTTTTCTTCAACAAAGAAGATCAGGCTTCCGGGGGTAAAAGGTTCTTTAAGGAATTCTTTTAAAAACGGAATTTTGTTTTTTTCAACCAGCTTTTCCAGGTCACTTTCGGCTTGAGCGCTGTTTTTATATAGAAAGCTCATTCCTTTTATGACCAGCGGGTTGAAACCGTCAGTCTGGATGAGATTAAAGAAATAGATCAG
>JAZDIO010000035.1:0-16103 GCA_043804965.1 Candidatus Firestoneibacteriota bacterium
GCAGGAAGAGAAGAGGGCAGACGTATTATTATGTGGTAACGGCGATAAATCCCTCGGGAATGGAGCAGGCTATAGACCCGACCGGAAAGAATAACGCTGTAATCACTATTCCGGAAAGATAAGGTATAAAGTTAACGTCCGGTCCGGCACTTGTTACCACTCAGGTGCCGGGCAGGGTACTTGCAGCAGATTTTATGTAATAGATATAAGGAGGCAGCCGTGAAGATATCAGAGTTGCTGTTTTATTCTTTTATTCTGTCCCTACCTGTAGTTCTGCCTGCGCAGACCGAAAACCCAAATGTTTTTACAGATGAAAACAATGTAAATAAATACAATGTCGAGATGTCTGAAGCTGATACGGGTTATGAATCTGATATTGCTATAGATCAACAGGGGTATTTACATATTTCATATTATGATGCGACTAACGGCGACTTGAAATATGCGAGACAGATAAAAGGCGATGTAGTTTTTGATGATAAATTTATGAACATGGCCCGATATGGGAACTGGGTGGTTTTTACCATAGACAATATAGGCGCCTCCGGGAGATATTCTTCAATAAAAATAGACTCCATGTCCAGGCCCTGTATCAGTTACTATGACCTGAAAAATAAAGCGCTGAAATTTACGCGTTTTGACGGGCAAAAATGGATCATTCAATATGTTGACGCCGGAAATGTCGGAATATACACATCTCTGGCTTTGGATCGGAGCGACCGGCCTTATATAAGCTATTATGACGCGAAGAGAGGATCGCTGAAATGCGCGAAGTATAACGGTTTTAGATGGGATACTGAAGAGGTAGATAAAGAAAATCATGGGGACCTGGGGCTTTATACTTCTATCGCCATCGGGGTTGACGGGCTTGCAAGAATATCTTATTATGATAACAGGAACGGCAAACTTAAGTTCGCAAAAAGCAGGGGAAATGACTGGATTATTGAAAATGTTGATACCGGGGAAAACTGTAAGACGGGGGTTTTTTCCAGTATGGCTCTTGCAAATAACGATACGCCGCATATTGCCTATTACGATACGACCAATAATAATCTCAAGTATGCGGTAAAAAAGGGTTTTACATGGGAAGAACAGGTTGTTGACAGTAGTAAAAATGTCGGTCAGTTTGCTTCGATAAAACTGGATAGCCGCGGTTATCCCTGGATAGCCTATTATGATTCTGAACTTAAAAAGCTGAAACTTGCGCAATATAATGGAGTAAGCTGGCTTACGGATTTCCCTGTTTCTACAACAAATGAGTTTGGGATGGATTGTGCTCTGGTTATTGATAAAATGGATAACTGGCATATCAGCTGCAGAGATTTGAAATACAGAAAACTTGTGTATGTAAATAATAAAACAAATACTAATCCACAACCTAAAAAGAAACCGAAATATGGCGGGTCAAAATAAAATAATTGGACATAAGGAGATGAACAGATGGCGAAGAAAACGCCGGTTCTTTTCAAGGATACTCTTAACGGAACAGCTGCTGGTTCTTGGATTATTGCTCCAAAAGATTTTCGCTCTTGGCCTTGGGGCTGCCTTTGTCTGCTTGATACTGCCGCGCGAAAGAAACGCCAGGCGCTTCCCAAAGTCGGGGATCAAAGCTGGTCTAAGTATAGGGTGGAATTTGACTTCCTGCCAAAAAGTCTAAAGGGATATACGGGCCTTAATTTTCATGTTCAGTCAAATGGAGATGCCTGTAATTTACATTTTCCTTCCGGTGCAAGTGGCCGTAATGAAGCCTTCCAGACAATGTACATTTATGGGAAAAGCATGTCCTGGAAGCTCTATCCCGAATCTCAGGGATACGGGTTGTTCAGGGGAGATAGTTGGTCGCATCTCCGTCTTGACGTGGGTAAGACCTTGGCAAATTTGTTTGTAAATGGAGCCCCGGTACTAACGATGTTTGATCTGCCATTCAATGCAGGGGGAATTGAGTTCTGGTCATACTACGGTCAAGTTTATATCCGGAATGTTACTGTTATTGATCTGACTTATTCTCGGGTAGTTCCTGTTTTTAAGAATCCCTGGTTAATTTATAAAGACGCAGACGTCTTGAAAGATTGGCGGGTGGCATTATGCAAGGATCAAAAAGGAGAGGGTATTCCTCTAAGTTCAAAACTTGATTGGCGTGATATACAAGCGGATTCTCGCGGGGTTGTTAACTTATCTAGAGCTTTTCGTGAAGATAATACAAGGAATACCGCTTGGGCAACCGCTGAAATCATTATGGAGCGACCAGAAACCAAGAAACTGTTTTTGACATACACAGATCGTCTGACAATTTGGTGCAACAACCGCAAGGTGTTTACAGGAGAACCCAGGGGTTGGAATGATCCCAATCGAGACGCACACTTTGGCGGTCGGCTGATTCCTGATGAATATTATACCAACCTTCGGCTTGTAAAGGGCAAGAATAGGTTATTGGTCAGGAGTGAGGTCATTGATCCTTGGGGCTGGGGTTTCTGGATGCGGACGAAATAAATAGACAGGGGTCTGGATTTTAAATATTGGTGAGTCGGGCGAGGCTCGAACTCGCGACAATCGCCTTAAAAGGGCGGTGCTCTACCAGCTGAGCTACCGACCCACCTGAGTTAAGTATTTTACCATTTAGGAAGGGGCAAATCAATATATTTTTAAAGGTTTATTCTGTAAATATCGACTGTTCCCTGGGAGTATGCTTTTTTCAAAAAAGGCATCTTTCCGAAATCAGGTTTTCCGATTATTTTTTCAAACGGGCCAAAATATACGTAGTCAATCCTATTTGATTTAAGAAATGCTTCGATCGTATTGTTATCTGTTTTCCCCTCGAAAAAAACCTTAATATTCTGTATTTTCAAAGTATAGTTAACCGTTTGGTCATAGTGGCCGGCGTATACTTTATTTCCTGACCAGGCGGGGATGTACATTCCTATAATGCGCGAAGCAATAACCGCGTCTTTTTTGCTTGTGTTTGCCTCCAGCCAGCGTAAGGCTGAAACATCATCCTTGAAAATATTATAATTGTAAATATTTACTTTCATATCGGAATAGCAGTCATAGATATACCTGACATTTGTCGGCACAGTAAGAACAATCAAAACAGTGAAAATCACGCCCGGTTTTAAGGTTTTCAGAGGCCTTAATTGTTTCAGTTTTGGAATTAAACATTCAAAAAAATATTTAACGGCTAAAATGGCTATAGGAACGTGAAGTCCCAGTATCATTCTCCTCTGGAATCTGACAGGAAGATAAGATGCCGCCAGGATAGCGATTATCCAGATCAAAAGGAAGAGGTTGTTTTTATCCTGGTTCCATTTTTTATCAAAAAGATAGAGCAGCGCGAAAATTCCCGCGAAGCCGTAACCTATTATAAAGCTGAGAGGATTTGGCGTTGCGGTAAGGGTCTTGGACCATTCTTTGAAAACGGGGTCATAAGTGAATAACAGAGCCTGATATATTAGTCCGGTTACGGATATTACGGCAAAAAGAATAAAGAGCAGATACTCTTTTAAAGAAGCTTTTTTTGCGATCAGAAAAACAAAGAGCACTGCATAGACTGAAAAGACATCGTAGGGGTGCGTAAGGGCAAGAAATACTCCAAGAAAACCGGAGAAATATACATATTTGCTCTTCCCGGTCCTGAAAGCTTCCAGCATTAAAAGGAAAATTAAAAGGATAAGAATAAGAGCGAAGGCAAAAAGAGGTTTAGTCAAAAATATAAGGAATGTTGAAGCTTCGGTAATCCACATATCAAGGCTCATGATGTTGTACTGGTTGAACCAAACTACGGGATTGGGGGCAAGAAAGCCCCAGCCGGCAGAAATCGAAATGAATATCAGGAAGTATTTCCTTATTTTGATATCTTTAATGAAATATGCAGAGAAGTAATATATGAATACAAGC
Source organism: Candidatus Firestoneibacteriota bacterium (assembly GCA_043804965.1). GTDB lineage: Bacteria > Oederibacteriota > D2-FULL-39-29 > D2-FULL-39-29 > D2-FULL-39-29 > D2-FULL-39-29. Next base: position 3,892 of record JAZDIO010000035.1, read on the forward strand.
ATAAGAATACCGAATATCAGGCGCATTCCGTGGTATGCGGTTATCATATTTACATGCAATAATCCCGCAGTTTTTCTGCAGAAAAGAAAGAAGGGATGAAAAAACCATCCGGATTGATTTTCGGTGGTATATTTATCCTCGAAAAGAATTTTTCCGTCGCTTGCCTGTTTCATCCAGGACATATAGCTTTCCTGGTCATAGTTGCTTGCTATAAATTCGGTAAAGACCATATCCTTTGGCGTATATGTTCTGCCTATCGCGTAAGGAACGATTGTTACGGCAGCTATAATCAAAGCCCATACTAAAGCAAATATCCATTCATTCCGGTTTATATTCATTCATATATATTACACAAAGAAATACTGTAAAAACAAGGTGAAAAAATAAAAACTGCAAAAAACCCCCTAAAAATAGCTAAAATTGACATTTTTTTGAATAAGTGGTAGAATTAAGATGTTATTATATGTAAAACTTCAGGTTTACTCCTGTTTTTTTAAGGAAGGTTTAATATAAAATGCCGATGAATTTTGGAATAGACATAGTTGATATAAACAGAATAAAAGCTATAATAATTAAGAGGAAAAATTTTGTTTCAAAGGTTTTCACCGGGAGTGAAAAAGCTTACTGCGCCGGGAAGAAAAATCCCTATCCGCATTATGCCAGCCGTTTTGCGGCCAAAGAAGCGTTTTTAAAAGCAGTTCCGGGCTGGCAGGGCAAGCTTAAGTGGCGGGAATTAGAGGTAAATAATGATTCCTTTGGTAAGCCGGTCATAACTCTCTCCCAGGAAAGTAAATTTAAGCTTAATAAAAAAAAGATAGAACTTACTATTTCACATGACAGGAATTATGCCATTGCTTTAGTCGCAGTGGAGGGACGGTAGAATAATTTGAAAATTGTTTCAGGCCGGCTTATGCGAAAGATAGATAAAACTGCTGTTTTGCAGTATAAAATACCTTCCCTGGAATTAATGGAAAACGCGGGAAGAGAAGTCGTGTCTTTCCTATCGGAGAAGTTCCCCTTGCTTCCGAATTTGAAAGTCCTGGTGCTTTGCGGAAAAGGCAATAACGGGGGCGACGGATTCGTAATTTCCCGTCTTTTATTGAAAAAGGGAATAAATGTTTCTGTTTTTCTTCTTACTTTAAAATCTTTCTGCGAGGGTGAGGTAAAAACTAATCTGAAAAAATTGTTAAAGGCAGGCTGTAAAATAACTGAGGTTGCTGATTTAGCGGCTGTTGACAGATTCAAAGAAGAGGTAAAATCCGCAGACCTGATTGTGGATGCGATTCTGGGTACGGGTTTTGAGGGCCGGGTTTCGTTGATTTACGGGAAAGTCATTGAGATTATTAATTCTCTGGAGAAAAAGATAATTGTCTCGGTAGATGTTCCGAGCGGTTTAAATTCTGATAACGGGCAGGTGTCCGGCCCCTGTATTGTCGCGGATTATACGGTTGCCCTGGGCCTGGTCAAGCTGGGGCTGGTAGTATCTCCGGGGATAAACTTTACGGGCGAACTGATTGTAAAAGATATAGGTATCCCTTCTGAAGCTGTGCAGGCAGAGAACATTAACCTGAATTACGTAACGCAAAAAGATGCCGGAGCGTTTTGTCCAAAAAGGGTGTTGGATCTCAACAAAGGAAGGGCCGGTAAAATTCTTGTTGTCGGCGGGAGCGCGGGTCTTACAGGCGCGCCCTGCTTGACGGCTCAAAGCGCTTTGAGGACCGGGAGCGGTATTGTAACTGTTGCCTGCGCGAAAGGGTTAAACGGCATATTTGAAATCAAACTTACCGAAGTAATGACAAGGCCGCTTCCTCAGAATATTGACGGGTCCCTAAGCTCTAAAGCCGCTGTGCTTTTGCTGGAGATGATGGGACATTACGATGTCCTTGCTTTGGGTCCGGGGCTGGGGAAGAATAAGGATACGGGAAAACTGGTGCATAATCTTATTCGTAAGGTGAAAAATCCCGTTGTCCTGGATGCCGACGGATTGAATTTTATTTCAAAAGACCCTGAGGTATTAAAAGAGAAAAAAGGCGTTCTGGTCGTGACCCCTCATCCCGGGGAGATGAGCAGGCTTATGGGATGTTCCGTTGATATGATTCAAAAATACAGGGTTGAAGCGTCCCTGAAATTTGCGAAAAAATATAATGTTATAACTCTTTTGAAAGGCGCCCGCACTGTCATTGCTCTTCCTTCAGGCGAGGTTTACATTAATTCCACCGGGAATCCGGGAATGGCAACAGCCGGAGCAGGTGATGTTTTAACCGGAGTTATTGCTTCAATAATAGGACAGGGGATGGAACCGGGAAAAGCGGCGATTTTTGGTGCTTTTATACACGGCTTGGCGGGAGATTTTGCGAGAGAAGATAAAGGCGAATGCGGGCTTATTGCATCTGATATTATCTCCAATATTCCAAAAGCGATATTAAATATTAAAAAAGCTGCGAGGTAACTTGGAAAATAAAGTTGCTATAATAAAATGCCGGACTTATAATGAGGATCGGGTTTATCTTGCTGTTAAAGAAAGCCTAGAGCTTATTGGCGGTTTGGGCTTGTTTGTAAAGCCCGGGATGAGAGTTTTGGTAAAACCAAATCTTTTATCGGCAGTGGCTCCGGAAAGGGCTGTGACCACTCATCCTTCCGTGGTTAAAGCTGTAATCAGGCTGGTCAAAGAGGCGGAAGGTATTCCATTTCTCGGGGATTGTCACGGAGGTATCCTTACCGGGACAGAAACTTTGCTCTCTGAGACGAAAATGACGGAAGCAGCCTCGGCAGCCGGAGCAGAAATAGTAAATCTTGAAAAACTCGGAAGTGATTTATATGAGGGAATCGCTGTTTCAAAAGGCATCAAAGAATTTGACAGGATAATAAATGTCTGTAAATTTAAGACCCACGGGCTTACTATTCTTACGGGAGCTGTTAAAAATTCTTTCGGCATGATTCCCGGAATGCATAAAGCTTCCATGCATCGCCTGTATCCTGAGACCAAAGATTTCAGCGAGATGCTCCTCAAGGTCTCAGGTATAGTGAAACCGGCGCTCAGTATCCTGGATGGTATTATCGGGATGGAAGGCGACGGTCCTATTGGCGGTAATCCTAAAAATATCGGTGTAATCCTGGCCTCGAAAGACCCCCTTTCTTTGGATTTTGTAATGGCGAAAATAGCGGGTTTTGAACCGTTAACTTTACCTGTCTTATCCTTAGCTGTTAAGAAGGGATTTAAACCTGAAGAGGTAAAAATAGTCGGGGAACCGCTTGACGGAGTAATACTTAAGGATTTCAAACCTCCTTATACTTTTACGGCAGAAGGAGTTGGGAAAAAACCGGGTTTAGCAGGAAAAATAAAAACTTTGTTGCAGCCGTATTTGTGGAAACTGGTTACGATAAAGCCTGTTATTAATAATTCAAAATGTCAAAAATGTAACGAATGTGTTGAAGCTTGCCCCGTAAAAGCTATAAATTATGAGCAGGGTTTTCCCAGAGTTGTTAATAAAAAATGCATTGAATGTTATTGCTGCCACGAACTTTGCAGGTACAAAGCTATAGATTTCAAGAAGAACCTGCTTGTAAAAATGTGGATTAAAAGGCAGAATCCAAAAAAATGAAAACAATGGGTTCTTTTGGAGAGTTCTCTCTGATATCGGAACTAAGAAAGTCCTTTGGAAAAGCGAAGGGCAGGCTGAAGGTGGCTATCGGCGATGATACGGCGGTCTTTGAAGAAAAGGCGGGAAGGTCTCTGCTTGCTGCGACGGATATGCTGGTGGAAGGCATTCATTTTACCTCTTTTCAGTCTTCGTTTAAAGTAGGGCAAAAGGCTGTAGCGTCAAACGTCAGTGATATTGCGGCCATGGGGGGTAAACCTCTGTACGGGCTGGTTTCTGTCGGATTTAGGAAGGAGGTTACTCTTAAATATGCCCGAGAGCTTTTAAACGGGATAAAAAAAGAGGCGTTGAAATACAAAGTGGAGATTATCGGCGGAGATACGGTTTCTTCAAAAGTTAATACTATTAATATTGCCCTGCTGGGCGAGGTGTTCGGGAAACGGTATGCGCTGCGAAGCGGGGCAAAAGAAGGGGATTTTATAGTGGTTACGGGAACTCTTGGCAGCGGGGCGGCTGCGCTTCTGAGGAAAGATGTTTATATTCCTGAGATTCAGGTGGATTTCGCGGAAGCGGCGGTTAAGGCGGGGCTTATTCACGGGATGATAGATATTTCCGACGGGTTAAGCAGTGAACTGCATCATCTTGCGCTAGAAAGCGGCCTCGGTGCTTTTATTGATCTCAGGGCCGTGCCTCTTGCAGCTTCAGCAAAAAAAGTTTCCCTGCAAAAAAAGAAGGATGTGTACGGCCTGGCCTTAAACGGCGGGGAGGATTATGAACTCCTGTTTACGGTTGCGCCGAAAAATCTTAGGAGAGTCCTTCGTCTGGGCAAAAGCAAGACAAGATTAACCGTTATCGGGGTTATGCGCGGCAGAAAGAGCGGAGTTAAGTTTTCCGGTCTTGACGGAGAATTGAAAGTTCTCGCAAGGAAAGGTTATGATCATTTTACATAAGACAAAGAGCCAGGAGGATACCGTTAATCTTGGAAAAAAGCTGGGTAGAGGTTTGAGGCCCGGGAGTATTGTTGCTCTGATCGGAGATCTCGGGGCGGGGAAAACGTATTTGACAAAGGGTATAGTGAAAGGGCTGGGGCTTAATGCGGCTGTAAGAAGTCCAACCTTCGTAATTATGAATATTTATTCCGGTAAAATTCCGGTGTTTCACTATGATTGTTATCGTCTAAAAGGCGAGAATGATATGGAAAAATTAGGTTATGAAGAGTACTTCTACGGGAACGGGGTTACGGTCATTGAATGGGCTGACAGAATTCCCGGGTTAATACCGAAAACAGCAATACGAGTTCAATTTAAAATACGCGAAAATGATAAACGAGAAATCCTGATAAGTACAAATGACAAAGTACAAAGGACAATAGGTTGAGGATTATTAATATAACTCAATATATTGTCATTCGTCATTCGTAATTTGTAATTATCTCTAATTGAGGTGGAAAATGAAAGAAGAGCATAAGCATAAACATGAAGAGGCTTCTAAGGTTGAGTTGAAACCTGAACTAAAAGAAGAGAAGAAGGCTGAGGAAACGCTTTCAGGTCCTGAAAAAGAAATTAAAAAGCTTTCCGATGAACTTGCCCTGGTGAAAGAGGAAGCGGTTTTAAATAAAGACAAGGCTCTGCGGGCTCTGGCGGATTTAAATAACGCGTCAAAACGCCTGCAGAAGGAAAAAGAGGATTTTGTAAAGTACGCCGCGGGGGAGCTGCTGGTAAAACTCATTCCGGCTCTTGATGACTTCGAGAATGCGATAAAAGGCGAAGTAAAAGTTGACGAAAATTTCTTAAAAGGCGTTAAGATGATATACGGTAATTTAAAAGAAGCTCTGGAAAAAGAAGGTTTAAAAAAACAGGATGCGCAAGGAAAAAAATTTGACCCTAATCTGCATGAAGTTGTGATGACCGAGGATACTCTTGACGCAAAAAAAGACGGAATAATAACCGAGATTTTCCGCCAGGGTTATATGTTTAAGGATATAGTCGTGAGGCCTGCCCTGGTGAAAGTTTATAAAAAAACTGAAGAGGATGTTAAAGAAAAAGAATCCGAGCCTGCTGTCGAAAAAATTAAAGAAAAGGAAGAAGGTAAATAAATGCCAAAAAAAGATTATTACGAGATCTTGGGGGTTCAAAGAAACGCTTCAGTTGATGAAGTAAAGAAAGCTTTCAGAAATCTGGCGAAAAAACACCACCCTGATGCCAATCCGCACGGAGACCGGGATGAATCAAAATTTAAGGAAATCTCGGAGGCGTATGATGTGCTTTCCGATGAAAACAAAAGAAGCATTTATGATCAGTATGGCCATGACGGGCTTAACCGCCAGGGGTTTCATTATGACGAGGGCTCGAACTCGAACCCGTTTGAGAATTTTTCGGATGTTTTTGGCGATATGTTTGGCGATATCTTTGGAGGAGGGGGGGGAAGTTCTTCCAGGGGCAGGCGCGGCCAGGATTTAAGATACGATCTTAAAATAGAGTTCAACGAAGCGGTATTTGGCGCGGAAAAGGCGGTGGAACTTCCTAAGTTGGAAGTTTGCGGCAGCTGTATGGGTTCCGGAGCAAGAAAAGGCACTTCCGCGAAAGTATGTTCTGCCTGCGGGGGCCGGGGCCAGGTGATTTACTCTCAAGGGTTCTTTTCTGTGAGCAAGCCCTGCGGAAGGTGCGGCGGGGAAGGACATGTTATAGAAGCTCCCTGCCCGATTTGCAGGGGAACAGGAAGGCAGCGCCAGTCGAAAAGACTGAAAGTGACCATACCTCCGGGGGTTGATACCGGATCAACACTCAGGCTTACCGGTGAAGGGGAAGCAGGAGAACGCGGAGGAAAGAACGGGGATCTTTACATCGTTATCCGGGTTGACGAACATCCGATATTTAAAAGGGAAGGAAATGATATCCTATGCGAGGTGCCGATAAGTTTTGCAGAAGCGGCGCTGGGCGCAGAATTAGAAGTTCCGGCGCTTGAAGGTTCCGTAAAGGTCAGAATAGCTCAGGGGACGCCTTCAGGAAAAATCTTTAGATTTAAAAACAAAGGGGTTCAGGATGTAAGGAAAAGAGAACGAGGGGATCAGCTTGTTAAAGTTGTGATAGAAGTACCTGTCCGCTTGAATGCAAAACAAAAAGAACTATTGATGGAATTTGCAAAAGCCGGAGGAGAAGAAACACATCCTGCCCGGGAAGGATTTTTTAAACAGGTGAAGAATTTATTTGGAAAAAAGGCTGATTTATGAGGCGGTTTTTTGTTGCTCCAAAAAGAGTGGAAGGCGATACGGTCGAAATCACCGGTTCGGATGTCAGACATATACGGGATGTATTGCGGATGAGGGTCGGGGATAAGATAACAGCCGTTGACGGTTCAAGTACGGAGTTTACGGTTGTTTTGACGGAGTTCTCAGGGGAGCAGATAAGAGGAAAGATAGAAAGAAGAGATACTCCGGCTAAAGAGCCGGCGGTAGGTATTACTCTTGCTCAATCAGTGCCAAAAGCCGACAAAATGGAGCTTATAATAAAAATGTGCACCGAGCTCGGGGTTTATGAGGTGGTTCCTGTAACCTCAGAGCGTGTTATTGTACACGGAGATTTTTCGCGAAAAATTGAAAGATGGCAGCGTATATCCGAAGAAGCAGCAAAGCAATCCGGCAGAACAATTGTCCCTAAGATAAGGCCTGTTGAAAAACTTGTAACTTTATTGTCCAGGCTTGAGGAGTGGGATAAAGCTATAATGCCCTGGGAAGTTCATAAAGAAGGGACGATAAATAAAGCTTTGCAGGGAGTGCCGCCAAAGAAGGTCCTACTTTTTATAGGTCCCGAGGGCGGATATTCGTACGAGGAGGCAGAAGCCGCGAAAGTAAAAGGCGCATTACTTGTAACTCTGGGAAGCAGGATACTCAGGGTAGAGACTGCGGCTCCAGTAGCCGTGACATTGATTATGAATAAACTAGGAGAAATGTAGAATACCAAGTACGAAGTACGAGGTACAAAGGACAATATACGGAGTTGTAATTACATTAATCTAGGACGTTATAGACGGATTCTAATTAGGAGGTTGCATGTTCAAGTTTAACAGGGAAAAAGAAGTTGCGGTAAAGGAAAAAAAACTTTACAGATTCATGAAAAACAACAAGATAGACACGCTTCTTATATCCAATCTTAATAATTTTGCCTGGATTACCGGAGGAGGGGACAGTCATGTGAGAATGACTCAAGCTGCGGGTGTTTGTACTGCGGTATTTACGGGCGGAAAAAAATACATAGTTACAAGCAATATAGAAGGTATGCGTATTATGGAGGAAGAAGTAAAAGGGCTTGGTTATATTTTAAAGCCGCATAACTGGTGGGAAGCATCTAAAAAAGAAGAGATTATTAAGAATTTGATTGGTTCAGGGACCGCAGCTTCCGATGACGGTGCTTTTGGTGCTCGAAAAGTTGATGCGGATTTGATGCGGCTTCGGATGGTGCTTTCCAATGAAGAAGTGAGGAAATATAAATGGCTCGGGAAAAAAGCCGGAAAAGCAATGTCAAAAGTGTGTAAAAAGATAAAAAAAGGGTCAAGAGAAGATGATGTTTCGGCTGCGCTTGCTAAGGAGCTCTTTAAAGAGGGTATTCAGCCGTCTGTGCTTTTAATGGCGCAGGAAGACAGAGCTGTTAAATACCGGCATCCGATTTCGACCCAGGCTTCTATTAATAAATATATTATGGTTGTTCTTTGCGCGAAAAAATGGGGGTTGGCTGTTTCTTTAACAAGAATGGTATGTTTTGGAGAAGTATCTCCGGAAATGAAAAGGAAACATGCGGCTGTGTTAAAAGTGGATGCTGTGTTTAACTTGAACACAAAATCCGGACTCACTATCGGGGAAGTGTTTAGAAAAGGGCAGACGGCTTACAAGGAAGCCGGTTTTGAGAAAGAGTGGATGCTTCATCATCAGGGCGGTCCTACCGGTTACAATGAGAGGGAATTTGTCGGAACCCCTGACAATAAAGAAGTAATACAGGGAAATATGGCGTTTGCCTGGAATCCTTCAATTACCGGTACAAAATGCGAAGATACTTTGATCTTAAGAAAAAACGGGAAAGTTGAAATAATAACGCCTACTCCAAAATGGCCTATGATGGAAATTAAAGTCGGCAAGGAAAAATTGGAGAGGCCGGATATTCTGGTGCGGCAGTAATTTGATGAAAGTATTTTTTGATACACTCGGCTGCAAGATAAACCAGTATGAAACGCAGGCTATGCGCGAACAGATATTTGCCGCGGGCGGAGAAGTGACGGAAGATATCCGGACGGCGGATTATTTTATCATTAATACCTGTGTGGTTACTGAAAAGGCTGAGAAGACATCTTTACATAAAGTAAGAAAGGCGTTAAGGGATAATCCGGGCGTTAAGGTGGTTGTGACCGGATGCCTGGCGGAGCTTCCTGTTAAAGATAAAGAACTTCGGCTGGCGGAGCTGATTGTAAAAAATGAAGAAAAAAAAGAGCTGGCTTTTACACTGGGCTTTGATAAAGGAAAAAAAGAGTTAGAGGTCTCCGGTTTATTCGGGCATAAACGGTCTTTTTTGAAGATAGAAGACGGTTGTGAAAACTTCTGCGCGTATTGTATTGTTCCTTTTACCAGGGGAAAGATTAAAAGCCGCCCGCTGGCGGAGCTGGTTAATGAAGCTGTGCGGCTTTCTGAGAATGGGTATGCGGAGATAGTTCTGACCGGAATTAATCTGGGAGCTTACGGTAAGGAGCTTGAAAAAAAGGTTGATCTTCCGGTTGTCCTAAGTAATCTTTTAAAGATTAAAAATTTGGGAAGGCTCAGGTTATCTTCGCTTGAACCGGAATACATTACTCCAAAGCTCCTTGATATAATTGCGGAGAGCAAAGGTAAGGTTTGCCCGCATCTGCATGTTCCGCTTCAAAGCGGAGATGATGCCGTCCTCAGCTTAATGAACAGGAGGTATACACTTGCTGATTATTCCTTAAAACTGGAGCGGGCAAGGAAAAAGATAAAAGATTTAAGCATAACTACCGATATGATTGTCGGCTTTCCGGGTGAGACTGAAAAGATGTTCGAGAACTCACTGGAGTTTATGAAACAGCAGGGATTCTTGAAAGTACATGTGTTTTCATATTCAGACAGGAGGGGGACTAAAGCTGCCTCGATGAAAGATAAAGTGCAGGATGAGGAAAAAGAGCGAAGATATAAAAAAATGCTTCTTGCTGCCGAGATAAAGGGCAAAGAATTTGTGCGGACTTTTATTGGTAAAGAACTTGAGATTTTGGCGGAGGGAATAGAAAAGCGAAAGAATAAAAATATAAGAGGTTTTTCAGGGAATTATATAAAGGTAAATATTAAAGACGGTTCAGAACGGGATATAGGTAAAATAATAAAGGTCAGGCTTGAGCGGGTGGAAAAAGAAAATCATGGAACTATAGCTTGAAAAGGAGAAGCGTCTAGAAATGGTTGATAGAAATCCTGTTATAGCATTAGACGGTCCCGCAGGCAGCGGAAAGAGTACTATTGCCAAGCTGGTGGCAAAACGCCTGGGCATTTATTATATTGATACCGGTGCGATGTATAGAGCTGTTACTTTAATGGCTATCAGAGAAAAGGTTGATACAAAAAGTGAAGAAGAGCTGGTTTTGCTTGTAAAAAGATGTGATATAGGATTTAAATATGAAGATAAAGGACTAAGGGTGTTTATGAATGGTCGGGATGTTACTGAAGATATCAGGCTTCCTGAAGTATCTAAAGCCTCCTCGGATATTGCAGACTCAATTGGAGTAAGAAAATATCTTGTGGCTCTGCAGCAAAAGATGGGAAAAACCGGCGGAGTTATACTTGACGGGCGTGATATCGGATCTCTTGTATTTCCTGATGCCGAATTCAAGTTTTATCTTGACGCTTCAGTTGAAGAACGGGCCAGGAGGAGATTTAAAGAGTTAAAAGCAAAGGGGATTGAGCAAACTTCTGAAGAAGTAAAGAAAGATATTCTGGCGCGAGATAAAAGAGATAAGGAACGAGCCTATGGCGCGCTTAAGCTGGTTCCTGATGCCATAAAGGTGGACACTTCCGACCTGGGGATAGAAGAAGTTGTAAATATTATTGCATCAAAAATACTTTCAAAAGAAGACGGACAAGAAAATTAATTACAAATTACTAATTACTAATGACTAATTTAGGAAGCGGAGAAAAGACTCCGCGATATTTAAAAGAATTAATCAGCAATAAGCTATTAGAAATTAGATATTGTATTTCTGGAGGTTTTCAATGAAAGCAGTTATTCTGGTCGGCGGAGAAGGCACTCGCCTTCGTCCAATATCATTAATGATGCCCAAACCTGTGGTTCCCGTTTTGAATGTGCCTCTGATGTTTTATATACTTGAGTGGCTAAAAAAATACGGGGTTGACGAAGCGATTATGGTCGCCTGTTATCAGCCTGATAAACTCGAGAAAGTATTAAAAAATTCTTATAAGGGTATGAAAATAAAGTATATTTACGAGGATGTTCCGCTTGGTACAGGCGGAGCAATAAAACGCGCGCAGCATTTTATGAAGGGAACAACGGTGGTTATAAACGGCGATAATATAACGGATTTGAATATTTCCAGGATGCTTAGATTCCATAAAGAGAATAAATCCAGGGCGACTATAGCCCTCTATCCCGTGAAGAATTATTCTTCTTTCGGGGTTGTAGAAGTTGGAACAAATGGCAGCATTCGGAGATTTATAGAAAAACCTCTAAGAGAAGAAATCGGGACAGAAAAAGCGTATATAAATGCCGGAGTTTATCTTTTGGAGCCGGAAATATTGAATATAATGGATAAAGGCAATAGGTACTCTGTGGAGAGAGATGTTTTTCCAAAGCTTGTCGGTAACAGTTTCTACGGGTTTAAACAGGATTATATTTACTGGCTGGATATGGGGACTCCGGAGAGATTAAGGAAATTTACAACTGATATTTTCAAGGGGAATTATCCGATAATACTCGCTGAAAATGAAAAATATTCAAAGGGAAAAGGCGCGAAGGTGCTTAAGCCCTCTCTTGTCGGGAAAGGGACAAAGCTGCGCAAGAATTCTGTAATAGGAGTGCTTAATGTTATCGGCAGAAACTGTGAGATCGGGGAAAATACGTTGCTGGAAAACTGCATACTTTTTGATAATGTCAAAGTAGGCAAAGGGTGTACTCTTGAAAATTCAATAATCTGCTCAAGAACGGAAATTGCGGATAATGTTTCTTTGTCGGGAAACTCGGTTATAGGTCCTTGTTCAAAAATTACGCGCTATTCGCAAGCGGGAGACTGAAATTAAAAACAGATTAAACATACTTATAATCTCTGAATGGTATCCTGCTTTGGGAAATCAGGTCAGAGGCGTATTTGTAAAAGAGTTTGCCAAAGCCGTAGCCGTCCAGAAGGACTCCTTTGTCATCTCTATTCATCAGGAGCCGGGCCGTAAGGAGAAAGCGTCTTTTGAGTTGAAGGAAGAGGAAGGCCTCAGGATCCTGTATATAAACGGGAAAGGAAGTAAATTAAGGCTGCTGAATCGTTTGTATAACCTTGTTTATTACCTGAAGGGGTTGTTAAAACTCGAAGAAAAAGGGTATGGGATAAATTTGAGCTATGTGC
>JAZDIO010000036.1:0-9011 GCA_043804965.1 Candidatus Firestoneibacteriota bacterium
TTCGCTTTTAAATGAATATCTATAAGGGTTTTAGCTTCAGAAGTAAAAGCTGTCAATTCCTTACTGCTGCCGGGCTCATAGAGCACTGATTTCACAGATATTAAACCGTCTTTCTTTTCTATACTTCCCGTAATAACAGCAATAGAATTAAGCTCTTCCGGAAGTAAATCAATTGTATCAACAAAAACAGTCTTTATCATCTTCGAATTAACAAGTCCGGTCTTGATGATTTCAAACATAGCATGGCGCTGGGCCTCTTTTATCGTTTTAGAGGTAAACGGTTTAAGAATAGCAATATTAGACCCTGCGTTTCCTGTCTTCGCGGGAAGCGCAATTGGCTCAGGAGGTTCGGCAGAAACAGGTTCAGGGACAGCCGCCTCTGCCGCAGACACTGAATATTCCGGTTTATAATGTTTTACCGAAGCCCCCGTATTATTATCTTTTGATCCGAAAGCATAAGACACAGAAACACGATGGAGATATCCGAGATCATTATTCGGAACAATAGCATAATTAAAAGCCAGAGGGTCAACATTAATACCAACACCTGCGCTTAGGCCTGAAACATAATCCAATACTTTAGTGTTAAGAGGGTAAATATATCCGGCCCTTAAACATACAATATTTTCATGAATATAAAATTCCACTCCGGCAGAAATATTATAATCTCCTTCGCCCGGGTGTGAAAACCCGTCAACCGTAATAAGCGCTTCAGGTGAAGGTAAAAACGCGAAACCCGCACGGACCGACATAGGAAGCTGTTCTTCGAGAGAACCGAGTTTTACGGGAGTCCCGAGATTCAAAAGTGAAACACCGAAAGAAATACCGGGCGCCAGTTCCTGAAAAATAAAACCAAAGTCGGCAGCGTAACTTGCCGAATTAGCGGTCTCTATACTATTCATGATATACTTTATGGAAAACCCGGAGAAAATAAAATCCGTAACCCTGATACCGAGCGAAAGCCCTGCTGCAGCATCATAAGAAGTAAAGGTGCCGTCTGAGGCCGCACCGGAAGTATACGCATCAAAAACACCATTGTTCATATATATGCCGCTCAGCCCGAGGGTAAATGTTCCGTTCAATGGAAATGAAAACTGAGCGTGTTCAATTGCCATATCGGAAAACCAGATTATATGCCCGCCTGATATTTCAGGAACACGAATCAGCGCCAGCCCCGCCGGATTTAGAAGGAGAGCTTCATTATCATCGGCAAGACCAGCGTAAGCCCCGCCCAGGGCAGAACTCCTGGTGCCCACATTAATTTTAAGAAAGGAACCTGCAGAAGTTCCCGTATTCAGCGCAGAATACAGGAAGAGCGGCAGTAAAAATAATAAAACCGAAGCTTTTTTCATAAATCCTTTGAACATAAGAGTATTTTATCATAAAAACTGAAAACTTGCACCCGAAATCCGAAATTGAAATCCGAAATTGAAATGAAATTGAAAATGTACCAATATTAACACTTAAAACAATGTTTTTTACTAGGTTTTCAAATTGTCAAGAGTAACTATAGACGAGTTTTCGAATTCCAGACTCAAACCTATACTTGCAAATTACTCTTCGGCTACAGTATTTTCCAGTAATTTAACCACTTCTTCTGCAAAAGTCTTTAAGACATTACGACTTCCGGCTGTAACTACTTTTTCGGAAACAATTACGTCTTTTTTGATATAGACAACTTCACACTCATTAAATACCTTTATGGCTTCGTCTGTTTCCGTTATCGTGGCCTCTTTGCCTTTCAAGATTCCTGCTTTTGCCAGAACCAGGGGCGAAAAACCGACAGCAGCAATTACTTTTTGTAGGTTTCCGGCCTCTTTTATTAATTCAATAAGGTCCTCATTTTCCCAGAAGCTTTTCGTGGACGCAGAACAACCGAGCAGGATAATCGCATCAAAATCTTTAATATCGCCTACTCCTGTCATAAGTTTTTTTCCAGTAACGACGGTCTTGCCGCCGCCAGCTTCTATAATTCCTGAAATCATTTTCAAGTCTTTTTCACTATCCTTTTCGGATTGGTTTACGACAAGCACTTTCTTACCTGCAAGCCGGCCATCCTTCGTTACATCGTTTTGTTGAGGTATAAAACCGCCGGCACTATTTTTCTTGGCCATGGCCTCGTTGACACCCTGACTCATCTTCGCATCATAGTTTCCGTCTTTATCATACATTTTAATATTTCCGATTGGCTTACTGTTCTCCATGGTCATTTCCATTGAAAACATGATACTTCCATCTTTATCGAACGTAATTGTTTTTACAATTCCATTAATAAGACCTTTACTGCAAAAATAATCCATTCGACTCGACATACCCGCCATATTCATGACCGTGCTGGACTTCCCCTCCATCACGCCGTCGACAAAATTATTCTCCGAAACATTTACATAATCTTTATTTTTCATTATTGTCCGGCTTAAACCATTCTTTTTTCCGTTAAGATAGTTTTCCTCCGTTACAATGTTCATACCTAATAGCACATCCTCTCCCCTGACAATACCGTCAGGTATCCCTCCGGTTATTTCATTTCCTTCACTATCATAATATTTATATTCTGTTCCGTTATCCGTTTCAACCTTCTTTCTCACGGCATCTGGAAACGTAAAATCGCAATTTACTGTTAATAATAACAGTGTATTTATAACAATAATAACTACTTTTGAAAACCGCCTCATCTTTCCCCCTTTTGACAGGTACATATCAGCGCAAATGAAACGCTGCGATTACAAGAACGCATCCTGGTTCGTTTATTATGCAAAGAGCTTCTTTTCCTGGAAAAAGTATTTTACAGATACTACTTTACTCTGTAAAGCTTTTAACCGTCTTTGCGTCAAGCTTTTTAATAACAGCGGTAACCAGCTTGACAGCGACCTCAAAATCATTCAAATTGATTATTGCGTTATGGCTGTGAAAATACCTTGTCGGCACACCTATTACTATCGTGGGAACACCACATCTGCTTTTATGAACGACCGTAGCATCAGTACCACCGGTGTTCACGGTATAGACCTGATAGGGAAGTTTCTCTTCCCTGGCGGTATTTACCACCAGATCTCTGAATTTCAAATTCGGTATCATTCCCGGATCATTAAAAGTAATTTGCACCCCTTTACCCAGAGAGCTGTACAAGTCGTGTTTTTCTACGCCCGGAAAATCATTGGCAATACGGCATTCGAGAACTATGGCAACATCCGGATTTACCGTAAAGGTACCAGTAATACCGCCCCTGCTTCCGACCTCTTCCTGCACGGTTGCGACTCCGAAAACGGTATTCGCGTGTTTTTCTTTTTTAAGATCTTCCAGAACTTTCACCATAACCGCGCACCCGACCCGGTCATCAAAAGCTTTTCCGAGAAAGATGTTTTCATTATACATCTCCCGGAATTCCGTTACCGGAACAACAGCATCGCCTGCTCTTACGCCGAATTTTTCAGCTTCCTTTTTGGAGGAGGCGCCGATATCGATAAAAAGATTATCTAATGTTAAAGGTTTTTTCGCTTCTTCAGCCGTCATAAGATGCGGGGGTTTGCTGCCGATAACTCCGAAGATGCCGCCCTTCGCGCCTTTCACCTTGACCCTTTTAGCGGGGAGCACCTGGGTGAACCAGCCGCCGAGCGTCAGGAATTTTATAAAACCGTCGGCTGTGATATGTTTTACCATAAAGCCGATCTCGTCCATGTGGGCGGTAAGCATAACGACAGGACCGGCATAACTTCCTTTTTTTTCGCAGACAAGGCTTCCGAGCTTATCCGAGGAAATATTGCCGATATCTTTCAGGTAAGAACACAGGATATCCCGTATCTCTTTTTCGTAACCGGAAACGCCGTCTGCTTCAGAGAGGTTTTTTAAAAGCTCCGTCGAAGAGATGGTCATTCCGTCAGGCCCTTTACCGTATGGACATCAAGCGCCTTTACAAGCAGAAGCATAAGTTTTAAAGTATTTTCATAGTCATCAATATTAATAATGCCCACATGAGTATGAACATATCTGACAGGCACTCCGATATAGAGACCGGGAACGCCTCTTGCGTTCAAATGCACCGGCCCGCCGTCCGTCCCTCCCCCGGTTAACGCAAACAACTGTACGGGAATTTTGTTTTTCTTTGCTACAGAAACGGCCAAATCGCGGAGTTTTATATTCGGAATCATTCCGCCGTCAAGAATGGAAATACCCGGGCCTTTGCCTAGTTTTCCGGTTATTTGTTCCGGGGACGTTCCCGGCACATCATTTGCAATACCTATTTCGGCAACCAGACACACGTCCGGATTAACTGAAAAAGCTGAGGTTTTTGCGCCTCTGCTTCCAATCTCTTCCTGCACCGTCCCGACGCCATATACCGTATTCGGATGCTTTATTTTTTTAAGCGCCTTAATAACATCTACAACCAAAGCGCAGCCGACGCGATTATCAAGCGCTTTTGCCATGAATAATTTTTTATTTTTCATTTCCGTAAACGGACAATCCGGGACAATAGGATCTCCCGGCATTACGCCAAACTCCTCTTCCGCCTCTTTCTTTGACGAAGCGCCGATATCTATGAACATATCTTTTTTCTCAAGAACCTTGGAACGTTCTTCCTGCGTCATAATATGCGGAGGTTTGCTTCCGACAACTCCAGGAATATACCCTTTACCGGTTTTTATTATAACTCTCTGGGCGAGTATTACCTGGTCATACCAGCCGCCAATAGGAATAAATTTTATAAAGCCCTCTTCAGTGACATATCTTACCATAAAACCTATCTCATCCATGTGCCCGGGGATCATGATCTTAGGAGAACCAGCGGTTCCCTTCTTTTCGAATATTACGGACCCGATCTTGTCCCGTGTAACCGTGGAAATGCCTTTTAAGTGCCTTTTCATTATATCTCTTACTTCTTTTTCATATCCGGAAATTCCGCGCGCATCGGTCAACTCTTTAAGCAGTAGAATACTTTCTTTGGACATAAAAACTCCCAGTATAAAGAAAATTACAAATTACGAATGACAAAGGACAATATGTGGAATTATATATAATCCTCAAAATATTGTACTTTGTAATTTGTACTTATTGTTAAAGAACCTGTGAATATAATAAATTTATTTTTCTCGATGAAAAATTGTTGCCGGCTGCAGACTAGACCGTAAGTTTCATCAGGAAACCTATTATTACCGCAAGGATTGTGCCCACCTGATAGTTGAGTACGGGGGATCTTTTTGCTCTAACCAAGAAGTAACCGAGTAAGGCAGCTGCGATTGCGCCGGCATACCAATAGTTTCCCAGAAAAATACAAAGAGAAATCAATGCTCGTTCAAGAATCTCCAAATATTTTTGTCTGGGTGTGGGCCACATTATTCTTTCTTTTGTATCCCCTGTAATGATTTTTTTTATGTACTCCTGCATTATCGCAGTGGTGTATGTAATTAAAACAAACCAAATTGCGAAATACATGATCTGATCGTTTTTATATATTTTATCAAGCCACTCCGGACCGGGGTAAACGGGATGGTCAAGATTTAAAGCGCCGTAACTGATAATCGCAAGGACGGAAATATGGCCGAACTGATCAAGTAAAAAAGTCCAGAGGTTATTCTTTTCTATCTGCAGATTATAAGTAATTTTCGCTTTGTCCTGAAATATATGAACAAGCGCGCCTAAAATAAAAAGGCACATGATTATCGGATTGGAGAGGTAAGGTAAAAGAAAAATCGCAGTAGTAAAAGCGACGATACCTCCATGTAGAAGTACGCCCCATTTGTATTTTACCTTTATTTTAAATACTCTGTCCGTCTGGAGCAAAAAATCCGCGATCAAATGCGCCGCCAGAAGACGAATAAAGATAAACATCCGCTGCTTTTCCTCCTCTAGACCAAAATGACTGCTATTAGTAAAATTATAGCAAAAGAAGCCGTTTTTGTGTAGCTATTTTTAGTGAATTTACTTACAAAAGTTTCTTTATTATTGCTTTGCAGAAAGCCGGCAGGTCCTCCGGCGTACGGGAAGTAACCAGATTACCGTCCACTACAACTTCTTTATCCACAAAATCGCAGCCGGCGTATATCATATCGTCTTTCACCGCTTTAAACGCAGTTGCCCTTTTTCCTTTTAAAACCCGAGCTGAAACAAGGACCGATCCGCCGTGGCATATGGCTGCGACTAGTTTTCCTTTTTCAAATGCATCATGGACAAACTTATTGACAAAATCATATCTCCGAAGAAAATCCGGGGCCCACCCGCCGGGAATAATAACGGCATCCACTTCCGAAGCCTTAAGCTTATCCGCAGTTGTGGTAACCCTTATCGGATATCCAAATTTACCGTTATAAATTTCAGCAGAACCTGTACCCGCAACTATAATCTCCGCGCCTTCTTCCTTGAACCTGTAATAAGGATACATTACTTCCAGATCCTGAAATTGCTCGGCAACCAAGATTACAATACGTTTACCTTTTAGGTTAGACATAATTACCTCCAAGAAAGCAACTGACTAAATACTAATGACAAATTTATTGTTTAATTTTAAGTATAAGAAGCCCCATCCCCAGCATTACAGGTATCGCAATCAATAAGTACTTGTAGATGCGGTTTATATCCGTTTTAAAATACTCGCAAGTCAGAAGATAGCATAAATGGACAGGGGAAAGTAAGACCCCGAAGTAACCGGACATAAACGCAAAGGATAGCATAGGCAAAGATACGGTTCCTTCTATAGTTATAAGAGGTATAAGCAAAGGAAAAGTAATGGCTACAAAGGCTTGAACCACGCCCGTCAACAACCCGATAACAAAAGGCATCGAAAAAAGAAGAATGGTAAGAGGAAGCTTTATTACGGCAAAAAACACTACAATCCTGTCTATTGCTCCGCTTACCTCAAGCATGTTTTTAAAAAACATCACCCCTGTAATCATCATAACTATATTAAAACTGAAAGCTTCCCTGAGATGTTTCACAAGTATCTTTCCGCTTATCTGATAAATGAAGAGCTGGGCAACAACCACAATAAAAAGAGAAAACAAAAGAGGCTGCCGGAAGAACAACACGGCAATAATAATAAATATGACGGGAAATATCCCCTCAGCAAGAGATAAGATATGCTGACCGGTATTTTTATCAGTATCGGCGTGTTTTACAAGTTTTGGAACACCCCGGAAAGCAATAAACCAGCCAAGAACCAGCATAAAGAAAAAGTACACGGACTGATATTTATTCAAGTCTCCGAGAGCGACATGCGCAAGTGTTGCGGCAAATATTATACCGGGATAAAGAGGAAACACCGGTTCCCAGATATGCCTGAACCAGTAATTTATAAAACTTTTTCTCTCCGCAGAAAGGTTAAGATCTTCCGACGCTTTCTCCGTAAGTGGAGCCGAAAATCTGGCGCCTCCGGCTGAAGGAAGAGTACCCAGAAATATCGGAAAGAACGCTGTCACTTTTCTTCTGTCCTTAATTAAAAAACCGATGGATCCGAGTAACCGATCAAAAGCCCCGCTTCTTCTCATAACTATCTCAAGAAAGCTTATCAAAAAAAGTATTACAATGAGTTCAAGCGTAACAAAAGAGCCGCTTTTGTCTTTTTCTATTATGGTAGCCCCAAAAACAGAGAGGATTTTCCAGGGATTTACAAGGAAGAATAATCCGACAAATAAAGAAGCGCCGATGAGAGTAAGCCCAAGATCTATTTTAAGACGGAGGCCCACCAGTATTATCGCAAATATTATTAAAAGGTATATAAATACTTCCATTTTAAACACCGTCCATAAGGTCTATAATATCCATAAAAGTCCATAACATTTCTTCTTTTACATATGAGAGGGGGAGCTAACCCCTAAAATACCGAGACCCTGCCGGAATATATTCCTTGCTCCGAAACAAAGGGCAAGACGCGCAGCCGTCAGTTCTTTATCGTCCGACACCACACGGCATTTTGCGTAAAAAGAATGATATAAACCCGCAAGCTCTTCAAGATATTTTGGCACCAGATGCGGAGCATAATTTAAAGCAGAGTGATTCAAAGTATCCCCGAAGGAAGCCACCTTCCTGAGAAGTTCAGCCTCTTCCGGAGCTGTCAAAAGGCCGTAGTTAACTGAAGAAAAATCGGGTTCGGCAACTCCCGATGTTTTTGCAAATTCTATTACCTTACAGATCCGGGCATGCGCGTATTGCACGTAGAATACAGGATTTTCATCTGTCTGTTTTTTTGCAAGGTCAATATCAAAATCAAGATGGGAATCCAAACTCCGCCTTAGAAAAAAATATTTTGCAGCATCCGCCCCGACCTCCACAACAAGCTCATCCATGGAAATAAAATTACCCTGCCTCTTGCTCATTTTAAACGGTTTGCCGTCTTTAATGAGGTTAACCTGCTGGGCGATAAGCACTCTGAAGTTTTCCAGAGGAAGCCCTCCGGTTTTAACTGCTGCCGAAATTCTCCCGACATATCCATGATGGTCGGGCCCCAGAATATCAACAATGATATCAAACCCTCTGCTAATTTTACTAAAGTGATACGCAATATCAGGAAGCAAATATGTAGGAACTCCGTCGCTTTTGATAAGAACTCTATCCTTATCATCCAGGGGCTTCCCTTCTTTATCCATAACCGCCGAAGAGGTAAACCACTTTGCGCCCTCTTCTTCCTTAATCATTCCTTTTTCTTTCAGTTTATTGAAAGAAACCTCCAGTTCTTTTTTCTCATGAAGAACACTCTCGTAAAACCAGACATCAAACTCCACTCCGTAATCCTTCAAACTTTTCTTTTGCCATTCAATCATGAGAGATAACCCGATAGGTTTAAAAACCGATATTCGTTCTTCTTCTGATTTTTCCAGGTATTTGAGACCTTCTTTATCTATAATGGTTTTCGCAATATCTTTTACATACTCTCCCCCATAGCATTCTTCCGGAAACTCAATCTTTTTCCCGAGAGCTTCCTCATAACGCAAGCTGATTGATTTTCCGAAAATGTTCGCCTGATTCCCGACATTATTGACATAAAACTCTTTAGTAGTTTTAAATCCGGAATTATTCAAAAG
>JAZDIO010000037.1:0-6099 GCA_043804965.1 Candidatus Firestoneibacteriota bacterium
TCCCAAAGCGAAATAATCCCGCAATCCTGACAGCTTATTATCCCCTTAAAAGCTTCAATATATGAATCCGCCGGGTTAACCCGGGCCGCCACAAATATATAAAATATAAGGATTTGGCTTATTACCGTCACCGTAAGTGCCGTTATCAACCCCGTCTTAATATTCTTAGGTTTCGTAATCTTATCAAAGAAATTTCCCAGCACATATGCAGCAATATTACTCATTAATATTCTCCTAATTTCATATTGTAACAGATAAATTATACCATAAAAATGATTTATGGACAAGAAAACTCAATTAAAAGGGGACAGGCACATGCCTGTCCCCTTTTAATGCATTGAAGCTTATCTCTTTCCACACTCAGCCCTAACATCTCTTCGTTTCAAATTTAGGATTTATTTTTTGACTACTACCTTTTTCTTAAATAATCTTCCTTGTTTAGTGCTTAGAACTTTGATCTTAGTTATTGCTTTATCCTAAATATAACCTCAACGCTTCTCTTTCGAGTTTCGAATTTAGTGCTTCGAATTTGCTCTTCTTTTATCTCTTAAAAAAATACCTGTCCACTTCGGTGGTGGCTGCGTTAAAATAGTTTATATGGACCCTCCAACCTCTTTTTACTTCTTCTTTGGCAATAAAGACCGGGGGCTGATTTATATTGCCGGCAGGCCTGTTTTTCGAATATTTTAAACCGAGGGAAAGATGCACTTCGAACTCAGGGAGTTTTTTCTCATTCCACCAGACCACCACTTCCCTCCCGTCATACAGGAGTTCATTGTAAAATCCGACATCACTTCCAAGTTCAAACAGCGCTTTAAGCTGGCTCGGAGTAAATTTTCCGGCAATTTCAACAAGTTTATCAGGAGAGTCAAAATATTTCTTCATATTTTCCAAAACAGTATTTGCAGGCGAAGCAGGCAGATTAAAATTTTGTATCACTTTTTTAAGATCCTGAAGAGTAAAGCAGGGAATTGGTTTTATCTCTCCCTGAAAAACAGCGACTACTTTCAACGTTTTTTCCGTATCATAAATAAGACCTTCTATTCTAAAATCATTTTCGGCGGTATAACGGTATTTTTTACACGGTTTTCCGTTGACAATAATTTTTGAAATATCCTTTCCCTTGACACCTCTTAAAACCAGATTCACCGGGTTACGGCTTTTCTGTTTTCCGGATTTTTTTTCCATTGTAAAAGCAACACTCTTTTTTCTCCACTCACTCCTGCAAAAAGAAAGCGTATACCCTCCGCTTTTGTAAGCCAGAGTCTCCCCGTCATCATCATAAAGCTCGCAGAAGCCTTTACCGTTAAAGAGAACTATCTCAAGGGAACCATCCTCCACTTTGAGCGGTATTACTGAGCCGGCGACAGCAAACACAGGGATATCATTCAAAGTACCGTGAAGAGCATACCACCTTCCGCCTTCATATTTTTTGCCGGTGAAAAAATTATACCAGGTTCCTTTGGGCAGCCAGACGGCCTTTCTTGCCATGAGAGTATTCTCGTCAGCACGTTCATCAAAAGGCGCGGCAATAAGTTGTTCTCCAAAGTAATATTGATTCGGACAGGCATAAGCATTTTCATCCTTTGGATGTTCATGATACATCGGGCGAATAAGAGGAAGCCCGCCGCACCGGTTTTTCCAGGCCACTGTATAAAGATAAGGCAAAAAAGAATTTCTTAATTTTAACGCTGTAATTGCAATATCTCTGTAATTATCAGGTTTGGTCCAAGGCCTATTATCAAGACGCGGATCTCCGGAGCTGTGGAACCTGAAAATCGGGGAAAAACAGCCGAATTGAACCCAGCGAACATAGAGCTCTTCATCATGAAAATGCTGGGCAAATCCGCCGATATCGTGACTCCACCAGCTGTAACCTATATTTGACGCGGTTGCGGTAAAGTAAAGTTGAAATTTAAGAGACTTCCAAGTCGAAAGAGTATCTCCGGAAAACCCGACGGGATACCTATGGCTCCCATTATCTCCCCACCTGGAAAAGTTAATAGGCCTTTTTTTTCCCTCCCTGCACAAATCAGCCGAATGCAAATGATTCAGATACCAGAGAGGATCCAGCCCCGAAATATGCGACTCGGTGCCCTGCTGCCAGTCAATCCACCAAAAATCCACCCCGTCTTTTTCAAGCGGATGATGAAGAAACCTGAAATAACCTTTTATAAATTTTCTGTTTGAGAGGTCAAAGGATATTCTGGTTTTTGATTTCGGATCCAGCCCCATGTATTTCGCAAAAGCAGGATACATTTTCTCGTAAGACCCGACCCCTTTAGAAGGATGCAGGTTCATACAAACATGAATATTTTTCGCATGCAGTTTTTTAAAAAAACCTTTTGGATCCGGGAAATATTTGGGATTCCATGTATATCCCGTCCAGCCGGGCAGATGCCAGTCCATATCAACAACACAAACCGAAAGAGGCACTTTATGCTCTTCAAACTCGCCGGCTATTCTTTCCAGGTCTGATTGCGTGTATTTTTCCCATCTGCTCCACCAGATACCAAGCGACCACCTGGGAATCATACGGACATTCCCGCTTACGGCATAATAATCGATAAGGCATGCTTTATAGTCTGAGGCATAACCAAAAAAATAAATATCGAAATTCCTGTCCATCCGCGGCTGAAGAAAACCATCTTTATTAAAAACAAGAGAGCGGCTGTCGTCAATTATCGACCAGCCGGAACGAGAGAGGAGCCCGGGTGAAAGATGGAGCTTCCTGAATCTGAGCACATTATAATCCCCGTTGCAGTTATCAAGCGTCCTTGCCGTACCAAAGAGATTTTCTTTATCAATATCGTCAAATTTCCAAGTACTGCCGTTTTCCGTGATTCTGATGGAAAGATTCTTGGGAGTAAAACCTTCGCCGGTCTCAAAATAGGCCAGGGTAAGTTCTTTTGTTTTAACCTCAACAATATCGCCCATACGCTTTACAGAGTAAGGAACTTTTGGCTGGAGGCGGAACCAGAAATGCTGGGTGGGCCGATCTTCAAAATTACGGTCATTTGAATACTCGCATCGGATAAGGCGATCTTTTAATATAGTAAATCTTGCGTTGCCAAACTTTACAATAGAGCTCTTATCGGCAACAGGAGTAACTTTAAGTTTAAAACAATCCATTCTACCCCCACTACAAATTTTCCCGGTAAACCAGTATTATATTAACATAAAACACCTTGCTCTTAAAACCCTTATTTTGTTTGCCTAAAATTGAAAGTTGACAGTATAGCGCAAACGCGCTGCTGCCGCCTTACTCAGGAAAGGTTGCGGGAATCATTAAAAAACACAAGTAAAACAAATTTGACACTCGGAAAAACCGATGAAAAAAGACCTAAAAAAACAAAAATTACAGTATTTATAATATTCTGATTTTTGGATTTATGGTTTACTTCGTTTTTTGGATTTTTTCGAATTTCTAATTTCAAGTTTCGTTTTTGTTTTCAACTTCGGTTTAATTCCGCCGAACACTGTTCCGGCATAAGCTTTAAAAAACAAACTCACCTCGGAAAAACCGGTATTTTCAAGCCACTTCATGTGTGTTTTACAGGATGCAAGCGTATTTTCTTTACTGGAAAATTCTTCAATATATTCTTTACGAATCGCTATTACACTCTTCTCCATACCCCTTTTTTTATGAAATTTTCTTAAACTTTCTATAATAGCATTATCCGCCATAGCCGATATAAGTTTGCTTTCCGGAGCAATCTGCTCTATGTTTATAAATATTCCGCCCGGTTTGAGCATCTTAAATATTTCTTTATACAACTCCTTCTTCCTCCTGTCTGGAATATGATGAATAGTAAAACCGGAAACTATGACATCAAAAGGAATATTTTTTTTAACATTCTTTATCCAGCGAGGATCCATAAGATCCGCGGTAACAAAGTTGATATTTGAAACATGATCTAAAAGCTGCTGTTTTGCTTCGTTCAATACCGGTTCATAAAAATCCACAAGAGTTCCACAAGCTTCCGGATATCTAAGAAGTATCGCCCCCGCAAGAATACCGTTGCCGCAGCCAATATCCGCAAAATTTTTAACATTCCTGTTTGATGCCCTTATCGCATCAAGCATTACTTCTATATGGTCAACGGCATAGGGAATGGCTCCCCTAAAATCCTCAATATATTTTCTTACAAACTCTTTATCTCTCCAGGCACCATTCCCTGAAAATTGATTCATCTTTCTTCTTCTCCGATTTTTAATAATTCAATTGGAACTCCAAACTGTTTTTTATTATACTATATTTGTATTGTTTTTCCAAAGTATTAATTAGGCATTGTAACGCAGAGTCGGGCGGCGAAAAAGTCGTGCCTAGGTCAGATCCGCCTATAACTGGCAGGTTAACAATAATATTATTTATAACCTTGATATTAAAGAGATATTGGTGTTAAAATTAGATTGTAAACCATATTAAAGAAAGCCGTAGACGACAAAAAATTCTACTTTTAAATTAAAGAAGGCTCGTTAATTATTTTCTCTGACGCAGCAAGGGAGCATTCATGGAATGGCTTTACATAATAATAACAATACTCGGGATAACTACTGTTGCATTTGTAGCTAAGCTCGCAAGTAAGAAAAATATCACAGCTTTGGATCTGACTGCTACTCTTTTTGCAATAAGCACGCTTATTTGTTTTGTAATATTAATAGCAACTCCCGCGCAAACAATAAACCAGAAAGCAGTGCTTATTGCTTTTATACCCGGGGTATGCGGAGGACTCGCGGTACTTTTCTTTAACTATGCAATCAGACTCGGACATTTTGGTTTTTCAAACACAATTTATCGAACTTCCTTCATTCTTCCCATAATTTTTTCCGTTTTATTGCTGGCAGAACCGATCCAATTATCGGCCCTTTTTGGAATTATCCTTACTCTACTGGCTATCTTTCTCATCTCCTATTCAAACGATGCCTTTTCGAAGATTAATTCCTCCGGGTTTAAATGGTTCGTACTGATACTCTTCTCTTTTCTCTTAAGCGGCGGGCCCAGGATAGGACAAAAGCTTGTAGCTTTTTATAAAGAAAGTACGACTGTTTATCTTTTTCTTTCTTATCTTGCGGGGACTTTAGTGCTTATTCCTGTTTATTTTAAAACAAAATCATACTCCCTAAAGTCTTTACCCTACGGTCTTATTGCGGCAATCGGCAGTATAGCCGGAGTCTTCTGTACAATTTCTGCCTTAAGAGCGCTTCCCTCAAGCATAGTCTTTACCATAACCCTCATCGGCCCCATAATTTTAGGATTGATTCTCTCCCTGGCGGTATTTAAAGAAAAAATAAAACCCCTCGGCTGGACAGGGATAGCATTAGGTCTTGCCGGAATAGTCGTAATTTATTTTTTTAAATAGTTGACTCCGCTGCAAACTTGTAGCGCGAGATAACCTTTTATGGCGAGTATGCCGCAGAAAACTACGGGGGTAACTCCGTGGATGAATGCGGCATGAATAATGATTTGAATTCCATTCGCCGAAACTCCGGACGTAAGTCCGCAGAGGTTCATTTTTTCTTATACTCTTCCGGTTCCATTTCAAATACAGCTTTTACTTTCTTCATATTGAACTTCTTCGTTCTGTCATAGTTATAGATGCCGTTCTGCTCCTGTTCTACATCCGTCAGCTGGGTGTAAGTATAACCGCACATATACTTCATGCCTACAAGAGCTTTTGTCAGTTCATAGAGGCGCCGGTAAAATTCATCTTCGCTTTTTGGCGCATCACCATAGCCCCAGCCTTCTTTCTCTTTCTTAATACTAAACACCGACTTAATCCCGCCATATTCACTGCATATAATCGGCTGTCCGGTCCATATTCCGTCGGGATTTATATCCATCCTCGGCGGCAAACCATCCGGCCCCATTGCTAGTTTTTCCACAAACGGCTCGACTTTCTGAACATACTCATGCAGAGTCCATATATCAGTAAGCACATGCGAATATCCGCTTGTAATGGACCATTAAAGATCTTGCCCAAATCGTCGCCATGTCTCCGGATTATTTTGCGCACGCCTCGTCAAGTATCTACGGGATATCCCCTATGAAATTCGTTACCAAGCTTAGAATGGAGAGAGCCAAAGAACTCCTTTTTA
>JAZDIO010000038.1:0-3908 GCA_043804965.1 Candidatus Firestoneibacteriota bacterium
CAGGGCTGGCGGTTCTTTGTTTTAACCGGTATTCTCTTCTGGAAAATTCAAGAACATTATTAATAAGAAAAGAAAGGCGTTCGCTTTCCGTTACTATTGTCTTAATATAGGATTTTAACTTCTTTTCATCTTTTATTTTTCCGCTTTTCAGCAATTCGGAATACATCTTTATGGAAGTAAGCGGAGTTTTTAAATCATGCGAGACCGTCGCTACAAAATCAGATTTAAGCCGGGCCACCGCTGATTCGCCTACCACCATAACAATTGCCACATAGAGGGCAACCACCATAAAAAAGGACAGAAAAATCATTACTTCAAAATATATTTTTACTTTGCCCTTTCTTTGCAGCTCCACATCTTCAAGCCCTTTATCTTTCACGCCGACCTTCCAGAAAGTAAAGATACTTTTTAAATCTTTTCTGGAAACCAGGAGTTTTCCCCGGTCAATCTTTTCAGAATAGGCGATAAGTATTCCGTCTTTATCGGTAACTTCTATATAGGCCTCAAGCGGCCCTGAGATTTCCTTGATGTATTTTTTCAGCACCTTTTCAATCCCTGCAATATCATACTCCACCACCAGATAACCAGGCGTGTTAATGACACTTAGGGCGAAAGGTTCCTGGTTTCCCCGGACCGCGCTAATATTTTTATTTTTCAGATTCAAACCAAAATATCTTGCTCTGTTCCTGCCTGGATTTTTTTGCCTATACTCCTTAAGCGACTTATCTATATAGTCCACTCCTGTTCCGGCGTCCAGAGAGGGGATAACATATACATTCTTTATATACAGAAGGTACGGTTTTTTATTATTGATTTCCTGCAAGGAAAGAGACTTATCGGTTTTTCTGGAAAACTCCTTGATTACCGCGTTTTCAGCTTCATACAAGATATTTTCCAGGCGTTTACTTATTAAATTCATTATACTGAGATGATATGCTTCCTGGCGCCTTCCTAGGGACTCTGTTTCTACTCTAAACACCTGATACCCGAAATATGCGAAAATGATATTCACAACCACAATAAGAAGCACCAAAATAAACAGCAGTTTAGGTCTTTGCATACCTGATTCTAGCATTTTTTTTCCATTGTATCAAACTGCTTTTTGTGGTAAAAAACAGCATGGTGTTTCTGGCTTTTCTTATACCTTTATACGTGTACCTGCTTACCCTGGCGCCGTCTATTGTTGCAGCAGGCGACTCGGCAGAACTTACGGTAACAGCCTGGCAAATGGGCATTGCCCACCCGCCGGGGTATCCGCTTTATAATTTTTTTGGAAATATCTTCCTACACCTAATACCCTGCTCTACTATTGCTTTCAGGGCCAATCTTTTCAGCGCTTTCTTTGCCTCCCTGGCTTCAGGACTCTTATTTTTAACAGTAAAAAAATTAACCAAAAACAGCCTTGTTTCTTTAACCGCTTCCTTGCTTTTTGCTTTTTCCCTGCTTGCCTGGAAATACGCAGTCTTAGCCGAGGTCTTCTCTCTCAACGCTTTCTTTGCCGCGCTTTTATGCTATATTGCGGCAAACTGGAAAGAAGCGCCGGCTCAAAGTAAATTTCTGCTTTTCGTTTTCATCTCAGGCCTCGCCCTGGCCCATCACCATACCCTGCTTTTTGTTTTACCGGCTGCCGCTGTATTTTTCTTTTCAGAAATAAAAAAGCCCCGGGCCCTGCTTCCGGCAATTTTTCTTTTTATCGCAGGATTATCTTTTTACCTTTATCTCCCCCTGCGAGCCGCAGCCGCTCCCGAGATTAACTGGTTTAACCCCGGAACCTGGGAAGGTTTTAAAAAAATTATTTTAAGAACTCTTTACGGTTCTCCCTCGATAAACCCGGCGCAGCTTTCATATTTTAATAACAGCCCGTTTTATCATTATCTTAAAGAACTCTTTTTCGGTTTCTTTGTTCTAGGGGCGTTCGCAGGAGTTTACGGCTTTTACAAACAAATAAGATCCGGACTTTGGTTCTTTTTCATTGCTTATTTTTTTACCGGGCCGGTTTTTATCCTTTTTGCAAATTACGATAATAACCCTGTTTACTTCAGTATCATCTCCCGTTTTTACCAGCTTTCTTTTATTTTTCTCGCAGCCGGCATCGGAACCGGATTACACTCCTGGACTCAAAAATTGAATAAAAAAATACTGTATTTTCTCCCTCTTTTTGCGCTGCTGCCTCTTTTTGTAAATTATACGCGCTGTGATCTTTCAACGGATTACTTTCTGGAGAATTTCTGCAAGGCAGCGCTCTGCTCCTCGGGAGAAAAACAAGCTCTAGTTATCGTAACCGGGGACTCTGCCCTTATGGGGTTTGATTACCTGCAGATGGTGGAACAAAAAAAGAGAGAAACAAAAGTTTTTTCACTCGAAAAACTCTCGCACAAATGGTATATAGATCAGGCAAAGATCAAATACCCTGAGGTCGTATTTCCTTTTGAAAGAATACAGGTCAACGAAACCCTGGAAAGATTCCTAACGGCAAACGAATACCGGTATGACTTTCATGTCGTCGGCGTTACCAACGAACGCCTCGGAAAGAGTTACAGGCAAATCCCCTCCGTTATCGGTTCTCACCTGGTAAAACAGGAAGCAAAATTCGAGAAATACGCTGACGCCATAAAGTCTATAGAAGCAAGGGTTTCAAATCTTGACCTGGCCCTGCACTCAAAGGAATATGACTTTGAGAAAGAACTCCACAGCTTCGCGGTAAAATCCTACGCGGCTGTCGGTTATGAGTTTCAGCTCTCAAATGACAGCGCAAACGCCGTCATTTATTACAATCGCGCTCTGTCTCTGGATCCTTCTTATTACGGAACCTGGAAAAATCTCGGCGTCCTTTATTATACCCTCGGAAAAAAAGAAGAATCCAAGAATGCTTTTAAAAATTTTCTGAAATACGCCACGGAAAATGAGCGGGACAGGAAGACGATAGAGAATATAGTAAAGCAGTAGAGGATTAGTCCATAAAACATAGGGACTACCATCCGAAAAACTCATGACAGTCCCCCCTGCTTTTATCCAATATCCTTCAACGATTTTAGACCTTACGAACCTTATAGACTTTATGGACCTTATAGACCATTACTCCACATTAATTATAAATCCCCCGCTGTGTCCCGCCATATCGGGCGAATACATCGACTGCAGCGTCGCAGCGCCTACCCGGAACGTTCCGGCTTTTGTGGGTTTAAGTTTGTACCGGAGAACAAACTCGCCGTGAGGGAGCCGGCTTATAAAGAAGTTAGTCAGCGAATCCCTCTGCTCTTTATAGAAGGAAAGTTTCTCATACCTCCAGCCGGAGAGAAGTTCTACTGCTTCAAAACCCGCGGGCTTCGGGTCTTTAAGATGCATATATTCGAACTGACTTTTCGTGTTTATCTTCAGGTAAACCTCTATTTCGTCCCCGACTTTTACTTTATCCTCGGAGGCAAGAGGTTTCAGGTGGTACTCAGTTCCTTCTTTAACCCTGAGGTAGAACTTCCGGTCAAGGTTGACCATCCCCGGCGTTGAAGCCTCAGGTATCTGGTCGGTAGAATATATCCAGGTCATACTTGCAAAGGCAAAGCCCTTTCCTTCTTTCTTAACTTCTGCTTTACTGTCTTTTTCTGTTATTTCAAACCCTTTCTTCTCAAACCTTATCGGCTTTTCAAGAAATTCATCGCCTTTCAGGGTTACGCTTTCCTTAGCAGCTCCCCAGCTGATATCAAACGTCTCTCCCGTAGCCAGGGCGCCGGTCTTACTCATATAGTTAAGAATGGAGTAGATAGCAGCCGCGGATGCCTTGGTGGATTTCCAGTTGTTACCTTTTTTGTTAAACAGGAGCCATTGCACCATTCCCTTTATCCGTTTATCTTTCGGCCTGTAATCAGCAAGCATTTTCAGGAAAAACGCGTGTTTTTCAACGCTGTCGGAGT
>JAZDIO010000039.1:0-4259 GCA_043804965.1 Candidatus Firestoneibacteriota bacterium
ATCGCCGCCGTCTTCACTTGTGATAAAGCCAAAACCTTTTGATTCGTTGAACCACTTCACTTTTCCTTGCGCCATTTCGAATGTCTCCTTCTTTACGTATTAATATTTCGGAACTGCCTGAAATAAAAAAGCCGCAAAGCTAAAAGTCTTTGCGGCTTCTCGTGTGCTTACAAAAACTTCTAAACCCTTGCAATTATAATTGCATGTATCAAATACAAAAGTCAATATTTCGCGTAAAAAAACTCCTCTAACATTCATTTAGCTTACCGTGGTATAATTATTTAAAATTAAAAAACAGGGAGAAAAAATTGGGTAAGCATGCAGGAATGTTTAAGAGTGAAAAAAGAAAAAAGGAAGTGAAGCGGCTGAAAAAGCAGGAAGAGAAGAGACAGAGACGAACCCAGAAGGATATGAACCCCGGACAGGCGGAGGAAATAACAAATAGCGAAACCGGACCTGAAACCGCAGCCGAAACAACAACAAGTACGGAGCAAAGCGCGTCCTGACAGTCCGTCGTTACTGATTTTGCTAAATTCTTTTATCGAAAACCTCCGGCTTACAATCGTGAAGCTGCCGAACGGAATGGAAAAATGAAGGGTGAACGGATTATATTTTTAAATCGGAGTTATCTTTTATTAATCCCTGGACCTTTTCCTTTATCTCTTCCCTGGCGCGTCTGAAGTCTTTCATGACCTCTTCCTCCGTCCCGACGGTCCCCACAGGGTCTTTAATCGGCCAGTGAATTCGTTTTATCTCAGGCGGCAACTTTGGACAATATTCTTCGGCGTGGCTGCAAAGGGTGACGAGAATATCCATTTTTAACAGCAGATAAGGATCTATCTCTTTTGATTTCTGCCGTGTTATATCGATGCCGAGCTCTTTCATGACTGCGGCAGCCCTTCGATGGACGCCGGCTGCAAAAATACCGGCGCTGTAAACTTCGATGATTCCTTTGCCGAATTCTTTTGCAAAACCCTCGGCCATCTGGCTTCTGCATGAATTGGCAGTGCATAGAAACATAACTTTTTTCATATTTTCAATTTCTTTGTCGATACTATTATAATAAAAGACAGTGCAAGCGCTCCCAGGAGTATTAAGAAAGAGATAAGCGCATTGCTCAGGAGCGTCGGATCAAAGAGCAATACGAGGCCTAAGCCAAGCATCATGATACCGGAAATAAGCTTCAGCATTCTACCCTGCCATTCGGTCAATTTCTTTTTGCCGAGTGTTACCGTGAAAATAAGTACGATAATCGCAAGGGGAATGACATATATAACATTATACAGGACAAGATATGCATAATATGCCGTCGTTGTCAGGTGATTGAGCGTGAGTATCCTGGTGAATACCATGGGAAACCCTGCCGTACAGAGCAGTTCATAAGAATTTGCGGCTATTGCAAGGGCGGTTGTTCCAACGAGGATTGAAGTTAAAGACGTCGATGTAAGGAGCTTTCTCATGCGGTCGAACAGTTTTGGTTTGGCGTTGTCCGGTATGGTTAACGAAACCCCTTTTTTAAACAGGAAGAAATCCTTGATATTGATTGCGGCGATCAATACGGCTATCAGACCGGCTACTTTTGTTATCATCTGGACCTGTCCCATAAACAAAAACAGGTTTAACCACGCAGCCATGAAGATAAAATAAATAAACCCTGAGAAGAAAATGAAGATACTTCCCACGAGGAGCATCTTCCGGCGAGACCGGGCGTATATAAGAAGACCTAAAAGTGAGAAGAGGACAAAAAAAGCGCAGGGGTTGAAACTGTCCAATCCGGCAATGACAAGCGTAATCAAGGGAAGGGAGAGTTCGGAAGCGTCGAGCTTGCCTATCCAGGGTATGAAAACGGTCTTGCCTTTTTCTTTGCACTCAAGGTCTTCAGACTGCTTCCCTGCAACCTGCGGGGTTTTCATGTCTTCGATAGAGATTTTTCCTGAAGCAACAAGCCATGGATCGATGCATTCACCTTCGGAACATCTGCTTATAGACTTTTCCAGTTCTTCCCTGGAATTCTCTGAAAAACCGATGAAGGCGCGATCGCCTATAAAAGTGGCCGGCACTCCGGAAGCCTTTAATTTGTAAGAGACCGCCATTTTATTTAAAAGGGCGGCATTATTTTTACTGTACCAGACCTCGAAGTCTTTTATTGTCAGGGAATATTTCTTTTTCATTTCATCGAGGAAGATCTTTTCCTCGGCGCAATGAGGGCATCCCTGACCCCGGAATAAATATACTACAACCCTTTTTTGTGATGGTTGAGAAGGAATGTAAGAGGTTTTATCAGGGAGCTTATTGGCGGTTGCAAGCCCAGGTTGAGTTAGCGGGGCTTTCGGTGTTTTTGTCGCCTTAATAACCTTTTCCTGCGCCGCGCTTTTTGCCGGCTCACTAGCGGATAATTTTTTAGACGCTTCCACGCACTCCTGAGAGCTTTCAGCTTCGGGAGAACAAATTCCTTCCTCCTGCGGAGTTAAAAAGGACCAGGCGGAAGACTGTATAAAAAAAATAAGAGCCAGCGCCGGAATAAGTAAGCGGAATAGCTGACCTAAACGTTGTAATAAGTTCTTGCAACCGGTGAGTTTACGATAAAGAAACTCTAACAGGAACATTGCTCCATTCCGGTTATCATAAACCCATGATCATCAGAAAAGTCTATGGTTGCA
The DNA here is from genome assembly GCA_043804965.1 of Candidatus Firestoneibacteriota bacterium. Classification (GTDB taxonomy): domain Bacteria; phylum Oederibacteriota; class D2-FULL-39-29; order D2-FULL-39-29; family D2-FULL-39-29; genus D2-FULL-39-29. The sequence goes on from JAZDIO010000039.1 coordinate 2,661, forward strand.
TTGGGGAACAGATTGTCGGTTTCCTTTTGCAGGAATATTTTCAACCCATCCTTATCGAGTATCGCATCGCCGGCTTCAGCGCCTTTGACTATGTCCATAGTCAAAGACGGCCTTCAACCTCCGGGCACGGCAAAAATCCTTATCCCGTGGTCTGTTAGCTTTTGCTCTTCAATAAACTCTTTGAACTTCAAGACTGCTGAATCCGTAAAACTTAACATTATTCTTCTCCTTTATATTTTATCTTATTCCGGAGAAATGATCCGGGTCTTTTTGTTTTCCAGAAACTCCTTGGAGAACGTCTTGAAAATTTCGAGGAGGTCTTCCAATTTTTAAGGTTCTTCGGTCATCAAAAGAATATTCGTTATATATATCAAAGCTAAAAACACTAAAAAGTTATATAATACTTATATAAAATATTATGTATATATAGTAAGGCGTCTGTCAAGATAAAATCCTGCTTTGGGCCTACGACAATTTTATTGGTAAATTCATCTGCAAAAGCTTAAACACAAGAAAGCTTCCCCCTTGGGTTAAGGGGGATTGAGGGGGTTACTTTAATATCTTCTTTTTATTTTATTCGAGTAACTCCCCCTGCCCCTCTACGAGTCGTAGACCTCTTATCCCAAGAGGGGGATATTAAACCTGTCATGCCATTAAATAAGGTGAAATATATTTACCCATAAATTTGTCGCACACACCCCTGCTTTGAGAATAATAACCAAAACACCCCTTAACATAAATAAAAACTTGAATAAAATTATCTATTTTATTATTATTAATAGAAAATATGGAGGATATATGGTCAGAGAGGATGTTGAAAAGGTTCTTGAAAAAGTGAGAGAAGGTCTTAAACGCGACGGCGGAGATATCGAACTTGTCGAGATAAAAGACAAGATTGTCTATGTTAGGTTAAAGGGAGCCTGCGGCAGTTGCCCGATGTCAACCCTGACTTTGAAAAACTGGGTTGAGGTATATTTGAAAAAGGAAATACCCGAAATCAGCTCTGTCCAGGCGGTGTAAGAACGTTTAAGAGGTTTGGAGAACTGAATTGTTTTTAAACCTCCTTTGCAAAAAAAGAAGGTCATTTTCAAGCGTCATACTGCTGGTCCTGATATTGGCTCCTGCGTTTGCGTTTGCCTTACAAAAAGCAAAAGTCAAAGGTATTCATTACTGGTCATCTCCCGATTATACCCGTATAGCAATTGAATTGTCCGAACCTGTTGAATTTACGAAGAGCCGTTTGTCAAATCCCGATAGAATATTCTTCGACCTGAAGAATGCTTCAATAGCCAAGGAAATCGCTACTAGCCTTCCTGTCGGAGACGGTATCCTGAAATCCGTTCGGGCGAGTCAGTTCACAGGTGAAACCGTAAGGGTTGTTTTTGACATCGAAGAAATCTCGGACTTGAAATGTTTTTTGATTGAAAGTCCCTCAAAGCTTGTTATCGATTTATATGGAAAGGGCGGACAGACCGGGAAGGCCAAACCTTTGACAGTCAAAAGAAGGATCGTAATCGATGCAGGGCACGGAGGACATGATCCGGGCGCGGTAGGTCCGCAGAAACTCTATGAAAAGGATGTTGTTCTTGACGTTGCTTT
>JAZDIO010000040.1:0-2603 GCA_043804965.1 Candidatus Firestoneibacteriota bacterium
TTGTTACTGAGTGCCCATGGTCATCAAACATCGCCCTAATCTTACCGTAATAATTACCGACAATTATATTCTCATTAAGATGCAATGTCCCATTCTGAACAAGCAAAGTTGCCACAGGACCCCTGCCTTTACTGATTTTCGCTTCTATTACCACGCCTTTAGCCAACTTCTTAGGATTTGCCTTAAGCTCCAGCATCTGAGCTTCCAAAAGGACCATTTCTAACAAATCATCGATGCCGGCGCCTGTTTTTGCAGAAACGGGAACAGTTATAATCTTGCCACCCCAGTCTTCTGCCATTAAATTTAATTCAGAAAGCTGTTTCTTAACCTTATTAATATCCACCTGCGGCTTATCGACCTTATTTATAGCGACAATTATTGATACTCCTGCCGCACGAGCATGATCCACCGCTTCAATAGTTTGAGGCATAATACCATCATCCGCGGCTACTACTAAAATAACAATATCGGTTATGCCAGCACCCCGCGCGCGCATAGCCGTAAACGCTTCATGCCCGGGAGTATCCAAGAAAGTAATTTCCCCATGCGGCAGCACAACCCGATAAGCGCCTATATGCTGTGTAATGCCTCCATGTTCGGATTCGGTAACCTTGCTTTTCCTTATAGCATCTAAAAGCGAAGTTTTGCCATGGTCCACATGCCCCATAAGAGTTACAATCGCAGGCCTGAATAATAACGCTTGCGCGGAATCATCCTCTTTATGCATATGCAAAACCATCTCTTCTTCATCAAGTGCTTTTTTTATAGTAACCCCATATTTACCGCAAATATTATTAACAACCTGTTCATCTAACAACTGATTCAGGCCCGCCATAACCTTCATATTCATTAAAGTTTTAATTAACACCGAAGGTTTTTCCTGCAACTTCACAGATAAATCCTTTACTGTAATGGGCAAAACCATTTCGATTTCTTTAGTTGTTTTCGCAGTCACTTCAGCAGGAGTTTTTACTGCAGGTTCTTGCTTAATTTTAAACTCTTCTTTTACCGCTTCATTTATTTTCTCTTTTTTTTCTACCACTGCCTTTACAGAAACCTGCGCTGCGGCATCTGCTGCAATAGATACTTGGGGTATTTCTTGAACATCAGTAGAAACCAAAGGCTCTTGTTTTCTTGCTGCTGTTTTACGCCTTGGCTTGACAGTTTTTTCTGTCTTTGAAACGACAACCTTAGCAACAGTTTTTTTCGGCGTTTTTGCCTTACTTACCCGCGCAGATTCAGTTTTAACTGTTTTAACGCCGGCAATTACTTTTTTCTTGCTATCATCCTTCTCTTTTTTTATGATTTTCATAATATTCTCGTTCCTGCTGTAACAATAATTTAACTATGGATAATCTTTTTCGCATCCTCTATCAATTTTTCTGCCTTCTTCTGGGCAATTCCTTTTACCTTCAATAAATCTTCGATATCCGCTTTAACAATATCCTCGAAGGTATTAAATCCTGCTTTTTTAAGATTATCAAGGGTTTTCTCGCCTACCCCTGGCAGTTCTTCAAGCGGAATTATCTTTGCACTGCTTTTAGCTGTTGTTTCCTCCTCTTTTAATTGTTTTTCTGCCTTAGCTTCCTCCTCATTTTGAGAACTCTTAGTGCGGATATTGAGTTCCCAACCAATAATCCGGGAAGCAAGCCGGACATTCTGCCCGTGTTTGCCGATAGAAAGTGATAATTGGTCATCATCCACAAGAACATCAGCCTTCATATTTTCCTTATCTAACTTTATCTCATTTATCTTAGCGGGAGATAAAGCGGCTTTTATGTATTCTTTTATATCATCATTATACCGGATAATATCTATCTTCTCTCCGAATAATTCATTTACAATATTTCTTACGCGATTGCCCCTCATACCTACACAGGCACCCACAGAATCAACTTTTTCATTCTTGGAACAAACCGCAATTTTGGTGCGTTCCCCGGCATGGCGCGCTATAGCCTTTATTTCAACAATACCCTCGTAAATTTCCGGCACTTCCAGTTCAAACAACTTTTTTACCAAATTAGGATGTGTCCGCGACAAGACAATCTGAATGCCTTTATTGTCTTTTTTTACATCCACAACATAAGCGCGTATGCGCTGGCCTTGCTTAAATTCTTCAGAAGGAGACTGTTCTTGTTTAGAAATATACCCCTCTGATTTGCCTAAAAGATCAACTATAATATTGCCCTTGTCAAAACGGTATACAACACCAGATACAATTTCTCCAATTTTCGCCTGAAATTCATGGAATACAACTTCTTTTTCCGCTTCCCTTATTTTCTGAATAATAACCTGGCGGGCGGTAGAAGCTGCAATCCTTCCGAAATCAGAAATAATTTCTTCCTTATCTTTAAATACCCTGATTTTACCCGTAGCCCTGTCAAGCTCTACTTTTAAAGCTTCTTCCGGCTTGACATCAACGACTTTTCGCACGGCAGTCAAAAGCGCGGACTCCACCGCTTCAATCAACAACTCTTTTTTTATCCCTTTTTCCCTCTCAATTTGTTCAAGTATCGCGATTATTTCCTGACTCATATCTCCCACCTAACTATCTTTTTGGTTTTTGAGAAAACACCCTCAAAAACTCGACTACACAAACAAAT
>JAZDIO010000041.1:0-15411 GCA_043804965.1 Candidatus Firestoneibacteriota bacterium
AGATAACGTAGCGATGGAAGTGGAGTTAATTACGCCGATAGCGATGGAAAAAGAATTAAGATTCGCCATAAGAGAGGGCGGCCACACCGTAGGTGCAGGCGTCGTTTCTGAGATCTTAGAGTAAAGGACAACAGGATAAAACAAGGGATTTTAATGAAACTCTCCGAGCTTACGTGCGGAGTTTCGACGCTGGGAAGTTTTTAGATTATCCATGCCAAATTTACCACCCTGTACCATTACGGTACAGGGCACGTCCCACGGGCTAACGCCCGGGTTTTTCTTTGGCATAACGTCATAAAGCAAGGCAAGGATAAAACTATGTTGGAAACAGTGCTTTTAGTCTGCCCGGATTGCAAACGGAAAAATTATGCAACGGCGAAGAATAAGAAGAAAAATCCGGATAAATTAGCAATGAATAAATATTGCAAATGGTGCAAGAAACATACCATTCACAAGGAAACAAAGGCTTAAAATCGTGTAGGCATGATAGGCCTGTAGCTCCAATTGGCTAGAGCGGCGGTCTCCAAAACCGCGGGTTGTAGGTTCAAATCCTGCCAGGCCTGCTTTAAAAGGAGAGTTATGTTTAAGAAGATGAATGATTTTATAAAAGAAGTCAGGGTTGAAATGACCAAGGTTTCCTGGCCGGGACGGGAGGAAATTATAGGTTCAACGGTGGTTGTTATATCCGTCGTTGCAATTCTCTCCGCTTTTACCGGAATAGCGGATGTATTAATAAGCAATGTTCTGGAATTAATAATAATGGGTATATAGTCATGGATAGAAAATGGTATATAGTTACGACCTATTCCGGTTGCGAAGAAAAAGTAAAAGCCAACCTTGAATACAGGGCTAAGACTAATGCAATGACAGAAAGTATTTCTCAGGTTTTAATCCCTAAAGAGGATGTTATAGAAGTTAAAGGCGGAAAGAAAAAGACGGTTTCGAAAAAGTTTTACCCCGGTTATATCCTTGTTGAGATGGACATGAATGACGATACCTGGACCATTGTCAGGAATACTCCGAAAGTTACCGGTTTTGTCAGGGCCGGGACAAAACCATTAGCTCTGAATGAAGAACAGATTGCAACCATTATGGGGCAGATTAAAGGTGATATTCCGATACCGAAGCATGTTGTGGAATATGAAAAAGGCCAGCTGGTCAGAGTCACTGACGGCCCTTTTACGAATTTCTCCGGTGTAATAGAAGAAATTTATCCGGAAAGAATGAAAGCCAAGGTCATGGTTTCTGTTTTTAACCGTCCGACGCTTGTTGAAATTGAGTTCATATATATAGAAAAACAATAAAAATAAAATTCGAAACTCGAAATTCGAAACAAAAAAGATAAACTGAAAAATATAAAAAGAAAAGAAAGAAGATGTCGCGATAAAATGTTGTTCGTTTTTTTGTTCTGGGCTTTGTTATTTTGTCAGTTTTGTTTCGAGTTTCGAATTTAGTGCTTCGAATTTGTAATTAGTTCCGCCTAGGCGGATTTCGCAAAGGGTTATGGTTTTATATTTATACTTTGCTCAACTGTTACGCACAGCGCGGGTATTTTTCCCCTGTACACCGCGCCTCGCTTCAAGGGGGAAGTAAAAAAATTAAGGAGTTTTTATGCCGCCAAAAAAAGTTGCAGCGTTAGTTAAGTTGCAGGTTTCAGCAGGAAAAGCGAATCCTGCTCCGCCGGTAGGCCCGGCACTTGGTCAACACGGTGTTAACATAATGGACTTCTGCAAGCAGTTCAACGCCAAGACTTCGGAACCGAAACACGAAGGATTGATTATACCGGTAGTTATTACCGTGTATGCGGACAGGAGCTTCACTTTCATAATGAAGACGCCCCCTGCTTCCGTGCTTATAAAGAAAGCGATTGGCCTTGCAAAAGGTTCCGGACAACCGAACAAAACAAAAGTCGGAAAGATAACCAAAGCCCAGGTAAAAGAAATTGCTGCCCTGAAGATGGAGGATCTGAATACCACCAAGCTGGAATCAGCTGTGAGAATGGTTGAAGGTACTGCCAAAAACATGGGTATAGAAGTGACAGAGTAGGGGGAGAAATGGGAAAAAGAATGAAAGAATTGGCAAAGAAAGTTGATGCTTCCAAAAAATACGCCCTCTCTGAAGCGGTTAACCTGGTTAAGGGTCTTGCAAAAGCAAAATTCGACGAATCGGTTTTGCTCACAATTAAACTTGGAGTGGATGTAAAGCAGTCGAACCAGGCTGTCAGAAGCAGCGTAGTATTGCCGCACGGTACCGGTAAAGTACCCCGGGTGCTGGTGTTTGCAAAAGGTGAAAAAGAAAAAGAAGCTGTTGAAGCTAAAGCCGATTATGTCGGTGCGGAAGATATGATTGAAAAAGTCCTGGGTGGCTGGAGGGATTTTGATGTGGTTATAGCGACTCCGGACATGATGAGAGATATCGGTAAACTTGGTAAGGTTCTTGGTCCGTCAGGACTTATGCCCAATCCGAAATCCGGCACGGTTACTAATGACCTTGCAAAAAGCGTTAAGGAAGCCAAAACCGGAAGAATTGAATTTAAATCCGATGTAGGCGGTGTTGTTCACTCGGTAATAGGCAAAGCTTCATTTGATGCCCGGAAGCTTCTGGACAATGCCAATACGCTGATGGAAGCGGTGATTAGAGTAAGGCCGCAGGGCGTTAAAGGCGTTTTTGTTCAGAAAGTGGTTCTGCATTCTGCGATGAGTCCGGCTGTTAATATAGATACCAAGCCGTACTTAAGCGTATAAGGGGGCTGGGATGAGCAAAGCACAATTAATAAAAGCCGAAGAAGTAAAAGCTCTCGCTGATAAATTTATAAAAGCGAAGAGCATAGTATTTACCAATTTTACCGGCCTGACCGTAGAGGATACTACTGATTTTAGAAAAAAAGTTTCAAAAGCCGGCTTGGAATATAAAGTTATAAAAAACAACATTATTCTCAGGGCTTTGAAAGAAGTTAAGCTTGAAGATCTTCATAAGTTTATAGATGGCCCGACAGGGGTAGTATTAAGCAATGATGATCCTGTTATTGCGGCTAAGCTGGTGAGAGATTTTTTCAAAAACCATCAAAATCTTAAGGTAAGGGCAGGTGTTATTGAAGGTAAAGGTGTTGGTCCGGCAGAGGTTGCTGTTATTGCGGATATTCCGTCAAGGGATATCCTTCTTGGCAAGGTTGTCGGAGGGTTAAAAGCACCTCTTTATAAACTCGTATTTGTGCTTAGTGCTAATGTCCAGAAACTGGTGGGCACTCTCGATGCGATAAAAAAGCAGAAAGAAACTGCGCAATAAAAAAAGAAATTCAGATTAGGAGGATAGTATGGCGAATTTAACAAAAGAGGAAATTCTGGAAGGCGTGTCGAAAATGTCAGTGCTTGAACTTACTGAGCTCATTAAGAGCATGGAAGACAGGTTTGGTGTTTCAGCGGCAGCGCCGGTAGCAGCAGCGGCTGGAGCAGCTCCAGCTGCGGCAGCGGAAGCACAATCTTCTTTCACTGTAATGCTTACTTCGGCAGGTGCAAGCAAGATTCCGGTTATTAAAGTAGTAAGAGAAATTACCGGACTTGGACTTAAAGAAGCGAAGGACTTGGTTGATGGCGCGCCTAAAGCCGTTAAAGAAGGCCTTTCAAAAGATGAAGCAGATAAAATGAAAGCAAAGTTTGAAGGCAGCGGAGCAACTACAGAAATTAAGTAATACTTTTTTTATCAGGGCTCGGTCTGCGAGCCCTGATAAATTTATGAAATTATAGGAAGTAAAAGTCGTGAAGATCCCCGTTTCACGTGATTAACGCGGAAACGGGATTTACTTTCCCGGAGGGAAAATGGAAGAGTTTGATAGATTAGGGAGGCGCAAAAGGAAAGATTTCTCCAAGCTTCCTAAAATACAAGAATTACCAAACTTAATTGAAGTTCAGAAGGCGTCTTATTTCGGTTTTTTACAAAAAGAGGTTGCTCCGGATAAGAGGAAGAACTTCGGATTGCAGGGCGTGTTAAACGAAATATTTCCCATTGTTTCCATGAAAGGCAATATCACCCTTGAATTTGTCAACTATACGCTGGGGCAGCCGAAATTTTCCGTAGCCGAATGCAAAGAAAGGGAAATGTCTTACAGCGTTCCGTTAAAGTTTATTGTAAGAATGATAGTTACTGATCTGGAAAATCCTTCTAAAAAAGTAAAGGAGATAAAAGAGCAGGAAATCTATGTGTGCGAGATCCCTCTTATGACCGGAAACGGCACTTTTATAATTAACGGCGCCGAAAGGGTGATTGTTTCTCAGCTGCACAGGTCTCCGGGGTGCTCTTTTGACGAACTAGAAGATAAGCTGTTTTCACCTTTTGGAAAAATTTATACCGCGAAGGTGGTTCCTTACAGGGGTTCCTGGTTGGAATTTGAATTTGATGCAAATGAGATTCTTTATGCCAGAATTGACAAAAAAAGGAAGTTTTTTGCCACGATAATGCTCCGGGCTCTGGGTTATGATACAAACGAAGAAATTATCAAGCTTTTTTACAAATCTCTTGAAGTGAATGTAAAGGATCGCGATGAAGTTTTAAATAAGAAGCTTGCTAAGAGTGTCGTTCTGGCCAAAGGCGGTGCGGTTTTGGCGGGGAGGACGATTGATAATGACCTTTATGACAGTCTAGTGGAGAATGATATAAAGAAAGTTGAGATAGTTGATCCTGTTGATATAGAAGACAAGATAAATCTCATTCCAACGATTATTAAAGATAATGTTAATCCTACAAAAGAAGACGCAATTATGGAGATTTATAAAAAAATGCGTCCGGGGCAGCCGGTTACTCTTGAAACGGCGAAAGTATTTTTTGATAATATGTTTTTTAATCCCAAGAGATATGATCTGGGAAAAGTCGGCAGATATAAGATAAATAAAAAGCTGTATCCCGACAAAGACAAGCAATTTGGCCTGGATGTCAGGGTTCTTAAAAATGAAGATATTCTAAGAACACTTAAATATTTGCTGAATTTGAGTAATGGTTCCGGTGAAAAAGATGATATTGATCACTTTGGTAATAGAAGAGTGAGGGCTGTAGGTGAACTTGTAGAGAATCAATTCAGAATCGGCCTGGTGCGCATGGAGAGATTCATCAGAGAAAAAATGTCCATGGTGGATACGGAAGTTGCTATGCCCACTGATATTGTAAATACAAAGCCTATTTTTGCGGCGCTCCGCGAATTCTTCGGAACAAACCAGCTTTCCCAGTTCATGGATCAGACAAACCCTCTTGCGGAACTCACACATAAGAGAAGATTATCTGCTCTGGGGCCCGGAGGTTTGGACAGGGATAGAGCCGGTTTTGAAGTTCGGGACGTTCATTATACTCATTACGGAAGAATGTGTCCGATAGAAACTCCTGAAGGGCCAAATATAGGTTTAATTTCTTCGTTGTCTGCATACGCCAGGATTAATGATCTTGGTTTTATAGAGACTCCGTACAGAGAGGTGAAAAACGGAGTTGTGACCGATAAAATAGAGTTTCTTGCAGCTGATGAAGAAGATGCTTTTACTATAGCTCAGGCAAACGCTCTTGTGGATGAAAAAGGGCGCCTTGTTGAAAAAATGCTGGTTGCCAGAAATAAGGGTGATTTTCCCCTGGTTCCTGTGGAGAAGATTGATTATATGGATATTTCTCCAATGCAATTAGTGTCTATTTCCACCGCCTTAATTCCGTTTTTAGAGCATGATGATGCTAATAGGGCTCTTATGGGATCAAATATGCAGCGTCAGTCTGTTCCGCTTGTCAAATCGGAAGCACCTATTATAGGCACCGGCATTGAATATAAGGTGGCGTATGATTCCGAAGTTATGATTCTTGCTAAAAATGCAGGAGTTGTTGAATATGTAGATGCTACCAGGGTAGAGGTCTATAATGATTCAGAGAAGTTAGATGTTTATACGTTAATAAAATATAAAAGATCTAACCAGGATACATATATTAACCAGCGTCCTATTGTCCGTAAAGGGCAAAAACTGGTAAAAGGCCAGGTCATAGCGGACGGGCCTTGTACGGAAAGGGGAGAACTGGCGTTAGGACAAAATGTCATGGTGGCTTTAATGCCCTGGCGCGGCTATAATTTTGAAGATGCTATGGTTGTAAATGAAAACCTTCTAAAAGATGATAAATTCTCTTCTATACATGTTGAGGAGTTTTCCATTGAAGCAAGGGATACAAAGCTGGGAGAGGAAGAAATTACCAGGGATATTCCGAATGTAAGCGATGAAGCGCTCTGTAATCTTGATGACAGCGGTATTGTAAGGATTGGGGCAGAGGTAAATCCAGGGGATATACTTGTCGGCAAGGTAACTCCCAAAGGAGAATCAGAAAGTACCCCGGAAGAAAAGTTGCTCCGGGCTATTTTTGGAGAAAAAGCAAAAGATGTTAAGAACGCATCTCTCAAGGTTCCTCCCGGAGCCGCGGGTATTGTGGTTGATATTAAGATATTTTCAAGAAAAGAATCTGCTACAAAGTCTAAAGAAAAAGAGATTAAGAAAAGAGTGGATAGCGACTATGAAAAGCTGATAGAAGACGTAAATGTTGAAAAAGATATGGAAATTAACGTGATAAAGAAAAATGTTAAAGACAAGAAGGAAGCTGAAGAAAAAATAAAGATTGAAAAAGAAAAAGCTAAAGTAAGACTTGAGGAAATTGAGTACAAAAAGAAATGCGAGCTTGATAACCTTGCGGAAGGAGATAATCTTCCGGCAGGAGTGATAAAGCTGGTTAAGGTTTATCTTGCTACCAAGAGAAAAATAGAAGTTGGCGATAAAATGGCGGGCCGTCACGGAAATAAAGGTATTATCGCAAAGATAGTTCCTCAGGAAGATATGCCTTACCTGCCGATGGCAGGCCCGTGGACATAGTCCTAAATCCTCTGGGTGTTCCGGGACGTATGAATGTAGGGCAGGTGCTTGAAGCGCATCTTGGTTGGGCTGCCAGAGTTATGGGGTATTATGTGTCTACCCCTGTTTTTGACGGCGCAACAGAACTTGAAGTAAAAGGCGCTTTAAAAGAAGCCGGTCTGCCGGTAAGCGGCAAGTCAGTACTTTATGACGGTGTTAACGGTGAAAGGTTTGATTCTGAAGTTACGGTGGGGAACATGTATATAATGAAACTTTCTCACCTGGTGGATGATAAGGTCCATGCAAGATCGACCGGGCCGTACTCTTTAATTACCCAGCAGCCGCTTGGAGGCAAAGCGCAGTTCGGCGGTCAGAGATTTGGAGAAATGGAAGTATGGGCGCTTGAAGCGTATGGAGCGGCAAATATCCTTCAGGAAATACTGACTGTAAAAAGCGATGATGTAAACGGAAGGACTAAAATGTATGAAGCCATAGTAAAGGGCCGAAATACACCTGAGCCGGGTTTGCCGGAGTCGTTCAATGTATTGGTAAAAGAATTGCAAGGTTTGGGTCTCGATGTTAATCTTGTGAAAGATCCGAACATTAAAGATTTAAGCGCAAAGGGTATTTTTAAAGAATTGAAAGCTAAGGAGCCTGAGCCCGGGCTGAAAGAAAAGACCTTTATCGATGATTCAGAAAAAGTAAAACCGAAAAAGAAAGAAAAAAAATCCAAAAAGTAATTGATGGCCGTTAGTTACGGTAATCTATTAACTAAGGAGCGTTGCAAGTGGCGAGAGTTAGAGAAGTTATAAAAAACGCAAAACTAATTGAAGCAGAAGTTGAGAAGAGGCTGGATTTTAATTCGATCCTTGTTAAGCTGGCTTCTCCTGAAACGATAAGAAAATGGTCGCATGGCGAGGTGAAAAAACCGGAAACCATTAACTACAGGACTTTCAGACCTGAAAAAGACGGGTTGTTTGACGAAAAGATTTTTGGTCCGACTAAGGACTGGGAGTGCTATTGCGGTAAATATAAAAGAATTAAATACAGGGAAATAGTTTGCGACAGGTGCGGAGTTCAGGTAACCTCTTCAAAAGTCAGACGTGAACGTATGGGGCATATTGAGCTTGCAAGTCCGGTTACGCATATCTGGTTCCTGAAATCCATTCCTTCCAGGATTGGTATTTTACTTGATATGACTACCAAGGATCTAGAGAGAGTCATTTATTATGAAAGCTATATAGTGGTTGATCCGATGACCACTGATCTGCCCAAAAAACAATTGCTTTCGGAGGAGGATCTTCAAAAATGCAAATCAAAATATGGAGCAGCTTCATTTAAATATAAAATCGGCGCTGAAGCAATCAGAGAGCTTCTTAGGGAAATTGACCTTGATGCGCTTTCCAAGCAGTTGAAGGACGATATTAATGGTACTGACTCAATGAATAAAAAGAAGGATTTTATTAAACGCCTTCGCATTGTTGAAAACTTCAGAAAATCTGCAAATCGTCCTGACTGGATGGTTTTGGACGCGCTTCCCGTAATTCCGCCGGACCTTCGGCCTTTAGTTCCTCTTGACGGCAGTCGTTTTGCCTCTTCAGATCTCAATGATCTTTACAGAAGAGTAATTAATAGAAATAACAGGTTAAAGAGGTTAATGGAAGCAAAAGCGCCTGATATTATTATTAATAATGAGAAAAGAATGTTACAGGAGGGTGTTGACGCTCTTTTTGATAACGGCAGACGCGGAACTCCTGTAAAAGGAAGCCGCAATAAACCGTTAAAATCTCTGTCTGATATGTTAAAAGGTAAACAAGGGCGTTTTAGGCAGAATTTGCTTGGTAAACGTGTTGACTATTCCGGACGTTCTGTTATTGTTGTCGGTCCCGAGCTTAAACTTTATCAGGCAGGTATTCCAAAAAAGATGTTGCTTGAACTCTTTAAGCCGTTTATAATTAAAAAACTTGAAGACAAGGGTTATGTTCATACGGTAAAGAGTGCCCGCAAGATGGTCGAGAGTGTTAAACCGGAGGTTTGGGAGATTCTGGAAGAAGTTATTAAAGATCATCCGATTATGCTTAACCGTGCTCCGACCCTTCACAGGCAGGGTATTCAGGGTTTTGAAGCAATACCGATAGAAGGTTCTGCCATCAGAGTGCATCCTCTTGTTTGTACCGCGTTTAATGCGGACTTTGACGGCGACCAGATGGCGGTGCATGTTCCTCTCTCTCCTGAAGCCATTACTGAATGCAGGACGCTGGTACTTTCTTCCAATAATGTGTTTGCAACGTCCAGCGGGGCGCCCCTGGCCTCTCCTGCCAGAGAAATAGTCGCGGGTATTGCTTATATGACAAAGCTTAAGACAGCTGCCAAAGGTGAAGGTAAAATATTTTCAAGTTTTCAGGAAGCAATACTGTCTTATGATATGAAACAAGTCGATTTACATGCCGTAATTGTCGTTCCAAAAAAGGATTTTGATAAAGACCCGGTAAAGGAAACCCCTGATAAAAAAGAAGCAGCCAGGAAGTTGAGTATTTACAGATGTCGCAGAAAAAATACGGTATAAAAGAAGAAGCAGGAGAAATTCCTTCTGATATGCTTGTAACTTCAATCGGCAGAATAATTGTTTTCAGGTGTTTGCCGAAAGGGTTTGCATTCCTGAATAAAGAGCTTGCAAAAAAGGAACTCTCCGATCTTGTTACGGATTGTTTTAAGCAGTTTGGCAATGCGGAAACCGTATCTTTATTGGATCGGTTGAAAGATCTTGGATTTGAATATGCCACAAAGTCGGGGTTTACCATTTGCATCGATGATATGGTCGTCCCTACGGAAAAGAAAGAGATTATTGCTCACGCGAAACATGAAGTTGAAAAGATAACGAATCAGTACAGAAAAGGTATCATTACTGACATAGAAAGATATAACAAAGTAATTGATATCTGGATGCACGCAACAGATAAAGTTTCGCAGAATATGCGTGAGGGTATGAAAAAAGACCGAGAAGGCTTTAACCCGATATATATAATGGTCGAATCCGGTTCCAGGGGTAATATCATGCAGGTCAGACAACTTGCGGCTATGAGAGGTTTAATAGCCCGTCCTCAGCAAAAGATTACCGGAGGAAAAGGTGAAATTATTGAGCAGCCGATTACTTCCAATTTCAGAGAAGGATTAAGTGTTCTTGAATATTTTATTTCTTCTCATGGAGGGCGTAAGGGTCTTGCTGATACTGCTCTCAAAACTTCAGATGCGGGTTATCTGACAAGACGTCTTGTTGATGTTGCTCAAGATGTTATAATAAATGAAGAAGACTGTAAGACCATCAGGGGAATAACGATTGGAGCCATAAAAGAAGGGATGGAAATTATGGAGCCTCTAAGAGACAGAATTGTCGGCCGTGTTGCGCTTGACAATGTTGTTGACCTCCTGACTGCGGAACCTCTTGTAAAATCAGGCGAAGTAATTGATGAGGAAAAAGCAGAAAAGATTGAACAATCAGGGATAGAAAAGATAAGAATCCGGTCGGTCTTAACATGCGAGACTAAACGCGGGGTTTGCGCAAAATGCTACGGATGGAGCCTGGGATATATGCGTATGGTTGAGATCGGAGAAGCCACCGGTATTATTGCCGCGCAGTCTATCGGCGAACCGGGTACTCAGCTTACGCTCCGTACGTTTCATATCGGCGGTACTGCCAGTAAAGTTGCGGAACAATCTGCTATTGTTACCAGAAATGGAGGGAGAGTTGAGTATCTGAACCTTAAAATTGTCGAAACAAAAGCGAAAGAATACCTGGTTCTTAACCGTCAGGGTGAAATTGTAGTAATTAATGAAGCTGATAAATCGAGAGAGGTTTACGAAGTGCCTTTTGGTTCTACAATTTCTGTAAAAGACGGAGATGTTGCTAAAAAAGGCCAGAAGATAGCGACCTGGGATCCTTATAATACTCCGATATTTTCCGCTGTAGACGGAAAGATAGAATTTGTGGATGTTGAAGACGGTGTAACTGTTAAAGAAGAGCTTGACAGTTCTACAAAACTTTTGACCCGTGTTGTTATTCCTCATAAAGAAGAGAAAAAACAACCGTATATACGTATTGTTGGAAGGAAGGGCGAAGAACTTGCAAAGTATGCGCTTCCTGTTGGTGCGCATATTCTTGTTTCCAATACCGAGGAAGTGACAGGCGGTATGATTATTGCAAAGATGCCGAGAGAAATCGGCCAGTCCGGAGATATTACCGGAGGACTTCCCAGGGTTTCCGAATTATTTGAGGCCAGAAAACCGAAAGATCATGCCACGATTACGGAAATAGACGGTGTTGTAAAGATAGGTGATATTGAAAAGAGAATGAGAAAAATTATTGTAAGGCATGAGCTCGGTGATGAAAAAGAATACCTGGTTCCTCAAGGGAAGCATATTCTGATCAGCGAGGGTGAGAGAGTATCAGCCGGCGATGCGCTTACCGTAGGTTCCATAAATCCTCATGATATTCTGAGGGTCAAGGGTGAAAGTGCAACTCAGGAGTATCTGCTTGAAAAAATACAGGAAGTTTATCGTTTGCAGGGCGTAAAAGTTAACGATAAGCATATTGAAACTATTGTCAGACAGATGCTTAGAAGAGTTAGAATTGAAGAACCGAATGATACTGAGTTTTTAGTGGGGCAGGAGATTGACAGGAATATCTTTAAAGAAGAGAATGAAAAAATTCTCAAAAAGAAAGGTAGACCTGCTACTGCAAAACCTATTCTGCTGGGTATTACTAAAGCATCTCTTTCAACAGAATCTTTCTTTGCTGCGGCATCCTTCCAGGAGACTACCAGAGTATTGACTGAAGCTGCAACATCAGGAAAAGTTGATACTTTACAAGGGTTAAAAGAGAATATAATTATTGGAAGGCTTATTCCTGCAGGAACAGGTTCCTTGATCTATAGGAAAATAAAGCTGGAAGAAGAGACTAAAAAAGATGTTTCAAATGCTAAAGAAAAAACATTATCGTAACTCGAAATTTGAAGTAGAAAACGTGTTGTTTTTAACGTTCATAATATTATAGTCTGGAGGGATTTCGGATTATATTTCACTGATTGCAGAGCTGTTGGAGTTCGCTGATTATACAATAAATATATAGATTTTTGTAAGTCCTGGTTTGAATATTTCCACCTCGTTTTAGGGTAAAATAAGTGTTGACAGTTGTTTTAAAATACTGTAGAATTAATTTTTACCGTGAGCCATAGGCAGATGGAAGAGCTGGTATTTACTTAAAATTTGCCAGCGAAGGCGGACTGGTATATTCACCGCCTTTTTTATTTGTTAATAAACCGTCCTCAAGTATTCGGGTGGGAAGATATAAATACCCATATGCGGTATGTGTAAGGAGGAAGCAGCTTGTTTACTTTTAGTCAACTAATAAAAGGTCAGAGAATTAAGGTTAAGAAAAAATCTAAATCAATGCAGATGTCTTCGTGTCCCCAGAAGAGGGGAGTATGTCTTCGGGTCTATACAACGACTCCGAAAAAGCCTAATTCAGCGCTTCGTAAGGTTGCAAAGGTGAGGCTTGTTAACGGATATGAGGTTATTGCCTATATTCCTGGTATTGGCCACAATCTTGATGAACACTCTATTGTTCTTGTAAAGGGCGGTAGAGTTAAAGATCTTCCAGGTGTGAGATACCATATTGTTAGAGGTGCTCTTGATGCTTCTGGAGTAGAAAACAGAAAGCAGGGGAGATCTAAGTACGGTGTAAAAGCCGGTAAGAGTGAAGCGCCGAAAGCGGCAGCAGCGCCCGCGGCTAAATAGTAAAAATATTAAGAGGGGTTTAAGAAATGCCAAGAAAAAAACTAGTAGGAAAAAGAGAAACGGGACCGGATCCAAAGTTCAATGATGTCCTTGTGCAGAGATTGATAAACGGCATAATGAAAAAAGGTAAAAAGAGTGTGGCAGAAAAGATAGTTTACACTTCCTTTGAAGAGATTGGAAAGAAAGCAAATGCCAACGGTGTAACGATATTTAAACAGGCTATGGAAAACATTAAACCTATGCTTGAAGTGAAACCCAGAAGAGTTGGCGGTGCTACTTATCAGGTGCCGGTTGAGGTTGCTCCTGCCAGGAGAGTTGCTTTGGGAATAAAATGGCTGGTAGATGCCGCAAGAGGAAGATCAGAGAAAACTATGATTGATAGATTGGTCAATGAAATATCGGATGCTTCTAAAAATACAGGGGCGGCTTGCAAGAAAAGAGAAGATGTTCATAAAATGGCGGAGGCCAACAAAGCCTTTGTTCATTTCAGATGGTAATTTAAGGGGATTTGATTAAATGGCACGAGAGTATAGTTTAACTGACACAAGAAATATAGGTATCATTGCGCATATAGATGCGGGTAAGACAACTACTACAGAAAGAGTATTGTATTATACCGGTGTAATTCACAAAATAGGAGATATTGACGAGGGTAATACCACTACTGACTATATGATTCAAGAAAAAGAGAGGGGTATTACTATTACGTCTGCTGCTATTAGTACTTCCTGGATGAAAAAACGTGTTAATGTTATAGATACTCCCGGCCATGTGGATTTTACTGCTGAAGTTGAGAGGTCCTTAAGAGTGCTCGATGGAGCGATTGTAGTATTTGATGCTTGTTCGGGTGTTGAACCGCAGTCAGAAACTGTATGGCGGCAGGCGGATAAATATAATATTCCAAGAGTTGCTTTCCTGAATAAAATGGATAAGGTAGGCGCGGATTTTTTTATGTCCGTAGCTTCGATAAAAGAAAAACTTGGGGCGAAGCCGATAGCCATGCAAATACCGATAGGGGCTGAAAATACATTTGTGGGCATTGTAGACATTGTTAAAATGAAAGCTTTTGTATGGCTTGAAGAGACTTTGGGCGCAAAATTTGAAGAAAGAGAGATACCTGCGGATTTAGCTGAAACATCAAGAAAGTGCAGAGAGGAACTTATAGAAGTCTGCGCCGAGTACGATGAAAATATTATGAAAAAATATTTAGACGGTAAGGTCTCAGACGTATCTATTGATGATATAAGAAAAGCTATAAGGATAGGGACCATCAAGACGGAAATAGTCCCTGTGTTTTGCGGTTCTTCTTTTAAAAACAAAGGTGTTCAGCCTATATTAGATGCGGTTGTTTACTATTTGCCGTCGCCTCTTGATATCCCTGCGATGAAAGGTACTAATCCAAAAACCGGAGTTGAAGAAGAAAGAAAAGCAGCAGATGAGCAGCCGTTTTCTGCTATTGCGTTTAAAATACTTTCAGACCCGTTTGTGGGCAAATTGACATTTGTGCGTGTTTATTCAGGGACCCTTAATTCTTCTTCTTATGTGTATAACTCTAAAAGCGGCTCCAAGGAGAGAATCGGGCGACTGGTTAGAATGCATGCAAATAAAAAAGAAGATATTGAAACAATAATGGCGGGTGATATTGCAGCGGTTGTAGGGCTAAAGGGTACTACTACCGGCGATACACTGTGCGAGGAGGAGCATCCTATTGTTCTTGAAGCTATAACTTTTCCTGATACCGTAATTTCTGTATCTATTGAGCCGAAAACCAGGGCAGATCAGGATAAAATGGGTATGGCTTTAAACAGGCTTTCCGATGAAGATCCCACATTTAAGATTAAAACAGATGAAGAAACCGGTCAGACTATTATGTCAGGTATGGGTGAGCTTCACCTTGATATCCTTGTCGATAGAATGAAAAGGGAATTTAATGTTGAGTGTAATGTCGGTAAACCTCAGGTTGGATATAAAGAAACAATTAAAAAGAAAGTTGAAGCAGAAGGTAAATATATCAGACAAACCGGCGGCAAGGGTCAGTACGGCCATTGTTATATTGAATTGGAACCTCAAGAAGCCGGGAAGGGTTATGAGTTTATAAATGATATTGTAGGGGGTTCTATTCCAAGAGAGTATATTCCTGCGATTGACAAAGGAATTAAAGAGGCCTGTGAAGGCGGTGTGCTTGCGGGCTATCCTGTAATAGATGTTAAGGTAACGTTAACCGATGGGTCTTATCATGATGTTGATTCCTCAGAAATGGCGTTTAAAATTGCGGGTTCAATGGCGTTTAAGGACGGTTTTAAGAGAGCAAACCCGGTTATTCTTGAACCGATAATGGATATAGAAGTTGTAATTCCTGAAAATTACCTGGGCGAGGTTATTGGTAATCTAAATTCCAGACGGGGAAGAATTGAAAACATGACGCAAAGGGGCAATGCCAGGGCGATAAGAGGTTTTGTTCCGATAGCAAATATGTTTGGTTATGCAACTGATTTAAGATCATTGACGCAGGGCAGAGGTAACTACACCATGCAGTTTTCGCATTACGAAGAGATGCCGAAAGCAATGGCTGACGATATTATTGCAAAAGCAAGTGGAAAAATTGCTGGTAAAAGGTAATCTTACGGAGGTAATTCACGATGGGTAAGGCAAAATTTGAAAGGACCAAGCCGCATGTAAACGTAGGAACAATCGGACATGTGGACCATGGAAAGACGACCTTAACGGCAGCCTTGACGACGGTAATGGCCTCCAAGGGTCTGGC
>JAZDIO010000042.1:0-8727 GCA_043804965.1 Candidatus Firestoneibacteriota bacterium
GTATCATAAAGTTTTTCCAGGCCCTTCTCGCCGTAAATACTTTCCACAAGCTCTTGGGACATAAAGATAGACCTTAGCATGTGATTGTCAAAAGAATTCGCCCTTATTATCTGTCCTAAATGTTTTACGGCATCCTCAACAATCTCATTGATGCCTTGAATTTTAAGAGGGAGACCCAGTTTTGCCTCCCCCACCATTTCCCTGCTATGCCTTAAAAAATCCTTTTTAAAATCCTCAAGTTCTTTATCTTCCAGCTTCTTTTCTATCAGCTGAAAACTCGGCTCATACTTATCAAGTATATAAATATACTCTTTAAGATGGAGCATTTCATGAAAGATAGAGCTGACGATCAGATCATAAAGGTCGGTCTCTTTTATTTCTTTCTTTACGGCCGTCTCGGCGCGAAACAACGCGTGCGTCGCATCTTTAAGGTCAAAGAGCTCTTTCTCAAGCTTGTCAACGCGGCAAAAATCCAGCTTTTTAACTTTTCTAAAACTACTGTACTCAGCTTTAAACCCGCTGAAGATCCTTAAAGAATTAATTACAATATCAGCTATGCTGTTAAAGTCTTTTCTGTTTTTTACCGTATTTACAACGTTTTTCATTTAGTTACTTAACCTTTACGCTTTCCGGTTTAGCGTGAACCGCTTTTTCGCCTTCGGTTTTACTCGCAGGTTTACATTCATTTTTATCCGCTTGCTTGGGATCAAGAATACCCGCTTTGATTTTAACTTTTTCTTCAATTTCCAGAGCAACCTTCGGGTTGGTTTTCAGGTACTCTCTTACGTTATCTTTTCCCTGTCCGACCCTTTCCGAACCGTAGTTAAACCACGAACCGCTTTTTTCAATGATGCCAAAATTAACGGCCGCTTCTATTAAACTGCTTTCTTTGGAAATACCCTGCCCAAAGAAGATCTCTACTTCCGCTTCACGAAACGGCGGAGCTACTTTATTCTTGACAATCTTCACTCTTACCCTATTGCCGATATTATCGGTGCCGTTTTTAATGGATTCAATACGCCTCATATCTATTCTTACCGAAGAGTAAAACTTCAAAGCGCGCCCTCCGGGAGTAGTCTCCGGGCTTCCGAACATCACACCTATTTTTTCCCTTATCTGATTAATGAATATCGCGCAGGTCTTGGTTTTACTTATGACCGAAGTCAGCTTTCTAAGGGCCTGGGACATAAGTCTGGCTTGAAGGCCCATGTGAGAATCCCCCATCTCGCCTTCGATCTCCGCCCTGGGAGAAAGCGCCGCTACAGAGTCAAGCACAACAACATCCACAGCGCCGCTGCTAACCAGGGTATCAACTATTTCAAGCGCCTGCTCCGCGCTATCCGGCTGGGAAACAAGTAAATTTTCAAGATCTACTCCAAGTTTTTTAGCATAGACCGGGTCCAACGCATGTTCTACATCTATAAACGCCGCCGTACCGCTCGTCTTCTGCGCTTCCGCTATTATTTGAAGAGAGAGCGTGGTTTTTCCGCAGGATTCAGGGCCGAATATTTCAATAACTCTTCCCCTCAGAACTCCGCCGATACCGATAGCCAGATCAACCGCTATCGAACCGGTAGGTATTACCTTTATATCCTTTACCGTTGCCATGTCGCCGAGACGCATTATGGCTCCCTTTCCAAACTGCTTCTCGATGTGCAGCAATGCCAAATCTATTGCGCGATCCTTTTCATTACTCATTTTACTCTGCCCTCCCCCTTGAATTTATTACAGCTATTATTATACAAATATTAACTCTGTAAGTAAAGATTTTTAGTGCGCTAAAAAGCCAAGCAGTTTAAACTAAATTCATTTCGGTATAGAAATGATTAAACTTTTGGAATAACAAGCACGACAATCCCCTGAATTACCAGATTTTCGGTCAGAATAATCCGTTTATTATCAGGATCCGTCGAATGCGGCTTTAAGACAACAATATTACCGACTTTTCTATACTCTTTTACAGTCGCCTCGTCGTTTACTAAAGCAACAACAATATCGCCGTTATTTGCCGTAGATTGTATTCTAACGAGCAACAAATCTCCTTCTTCAATATCTTTCTTGTTCATGCTGGTACCCTTCGCTCTAAGCAAAAAGTATTTATAAGGAGGTTTTGCTATGTTTATATCTATCGGTATTTTATCAAGGACATTTTCTTCAGCCAGCATCGGAACCCCGCAGGCAACAACGCCAAGAAGCGGTATATCTATTGTTTTACTGCTGTCTTTATCCCATTTGCTCAGCTCATTTACCTTCAAGTCTCCTGCGTTATTTCTCTCAATAAGCCCCTTCCTCTTGAGGCGTTCCATTAATACGGTTATTGAACGAGGCGACTTGTACTCCAAGGATTTCTGCAGATCACGGATGGAAGGAGAGTACCCCTTCTGCATAAACCAGTTCCGGATCTCTTTGAGCAGCTCTATCTCTTTTCGTGCAAGTGTATGTTTCTCCATGTCAACAGTATACAATATACGGGCATTTTTGTCAAGGGAAAACATACGGATTTTTTGAAGAGAACCACCTTCGCCGGAACATACTAAAAAAACACCACAGGTTTTAATGTTATCAGATTGTTTCTTCTTATCATGAACCCGAAAAGTACATCTTCGATAAATATTTTGACAAAATAACGGCTTTTAGGTATAATAACGTTGTTACATACTATACGGAAATTTTCCCTTATGCTTGTCCCTTCCGGACACGGTCAACACGGGATTAAATCTGGCAGCTGAAATAATAGTGTACTATAGGATAAATTAAAAAGGAGCTACTTTGAGTTTACCTGTGGATAAAGGAACTGCTGTATACTACCTTCAAAAAATGATGGAAATCAGGCAGTTTGAAGATAAGATCATGGATCTGTTATCTCAGAATATCGCGGAAGGCGGATCCCATTTATACGCGGGAGAGGAAGCGGTTGCCGTAGGTGCTATGTCGGCACTCCGTCCCGATGACTTTATAACAAGCACGCACAGAGGCCACGGCCACGCTATAGCAAAAGGCGGAAAATTGAACGAACTCATGGCCGAGATACTCGGAAAAGTTACAGGCTGCTGCAAAGGCAAAGGCGGCTCGCTTCACCTTGCCGATGTTTCAACAGGCAATCTCGGAGCAAACGGCATAGTCGGAGGCGGCCTCGGTATGGCGGCAGGCGCCGGGCTCTCCATAAAACTTAGAAAAACCGATCAGGTCACGCTCTGCTTTATCGGCGACGGCGCGACAAACCAGGGAATTTTCCACGAATCCCTGAACATGGCGGGAACCTGGAGACTTCCGGTGATATATATCGTAGAAAATAATCTTTATGGCATGTCCGTCTCGGTAAAAAGAGCTTCAGCGTTAACAGACTTATCCACCAAAGCGGCTCCTTACAACATGCCGGCCGTTACGGTCTTGGGCCAGGATGTGCTGGCAGTCAGGACCGCGGCAGATGAATACGTAAAACGGGCGCGAGCAGGGGAAGGCCCTGCCATGGTAGTCTGTAACACTTACAGGTACTACGGACATTCAAGGAGCGACCCGAGAATTTACCGGAGTAAAGAAGAGGAAAAATACTGGGCCGAACAGGATCCGATAAAATTATTTTCCGCAAAATGCGTAAAGGAAGGTTTGCTTTCCGAAAAGGAGGTCTCGGAGCTGGATAAATTCGTAGAGAGCGAGATCGAAGAAGCAACCAAGTTTGCGATCGAAAGCCCGCTTCCGGATGACGCCGAACTTTATACCGACCTGTTCGCTTAAGGAGCTGGAAACAAAATGAGAGAAATAGCATACTGGCAGGCAATAAACGAAGCCTTAGCGGAAGAAATGACCAAAGACCCGACAGTCTTCATTATGGGCGAGGATGTAGCCATTTACGGCGGAGCTTATGCCGTAACTAGAGGATTACATGCCAAATTCGGCGATGAAAGAGTGCGCGATACCGCCATCTCCGAAGCAGCAATAGTCGGAGCCGGGCTCGGAGCCGCAATTACAGGAATGCGCCCTATAGTCGAAATCATGTATGTCGATTTTATGGGTATTGCGATGGACCAGCTCAATAATCAGGTAGCAAAGATCCGTTATATGTTCGGCGGTAAAACCAAAGTGCCTTTAGTAATCCGAACCGAAGGCGGTGCGGGAAGAACATTAGGCGCGCACCATTCCCAGTCTCTAGAAGCCTGGTTTACTCACATTCCGGGAATAAAAGTTGTAATGCCTTCAACACCTTATAATGCAAAAGGACTCCTAAAAGCAGCTATCCGTGAAGATAATCCGGTGGTATATATTGAACATAAAATGCTGTACAACACTAAAGGGCAAGTACCGGAAACCGATTATGTCCTTCCGCTCGGCAAGGCAGAGATAAAAAAACAAGGTAAAAATATTACACTTGTAAGCTGGTCTTTTACCCTTCTTCATTCTCTCAAGGCTGCAGAAGAACTTGAAAAAGAGGGGATTTCCGTTGAAGTAATAGACCTGCAAACTTTAGCTCCGTTGGATATTGATACTATTATAGAATCCGTTAAAAAAACCCACAGATTGTTAATAGCGCATGAAGCCTGGAAAACCGGCGGTTTTGCAGGAGAGATATCTGCGCAGATAATGGAAAAGGCTTTTGATTATCTTGATGCCCCGGTAAGGAGAATCTGCGGCGCGGATATTCCTATGCCAAAAGCGCCAAATCTTGAAAAACTTGCCATACCAAACAAGGATTCAATAAAAAACGCTCTTAAGGAGCTTTTAAGATGATAAACAAAGTACTCCTTCCAAAACTCGGCGAAACTATGGAAGAAGGCGCCATAGAAAAATGGCGCGTCAAAGAAGGCGCTAAAGTAAACAAAGGCGATATATTATTCGAGATAACCACGGATAAAGCTAATTTTGAATACGAGGCTTTAAAGGGCGGTTTTATTAGAAAGATAATTCATAAGGCAGGCATTACCGTCCCGGTGCTTACCCCAGTTGCTTATATAGCAGACACTATGGATGAAGCCTTGCCAAAAGAAGCTCCGCCTATACCGGTTAAAAAACAGGAAGAACCTGAAGCAAAGAAGGCCCCGGAGCCAACGGTGCCACCCGTATCCCGCGATACTTTTTCCGCTCCTACCGTTTCAGACGGCCGAATATTCGCGACACCCGTCGCAAAAAAGCTTGCAAAAGAAATGGATATAGACCTGTTTATGATAAAAGGTTCCGGGCCAAACGGCAGAATAGTGGAAAAAGATGTTCTTAGTTACCGCAGAACTGAACATAAGAAAGCAGCGCCGGAATCATACCTGGCGGGGCTTTCCAGTTCAGGCGGAAGTAAAACCATTGAGCTTACGCCTATGCGGAAAATTATAGGCGAACGCCTCAAAAAAAGTTATAGTGAAGCGCCGCATTTCTATGTAATGGTCGACATCGATATGACCGAGACAATGAAAATAAGAGAGTCGCTCAAAACAAAAGGGTTGTTCATTTCTCCAAATGATTTTACTATTTTTGCCTCTGCCGTAGCCTTAAGAAAACACCCGCTTGTTAATTCCCATTTCGTAAATGAAAAGATATTGCAGTTTGAGGATGCCAACATAGGCATGGCCGTGGCAATAGACAACGGACTTGTTGTCCCCGTAATCAAACAATCCAACAACAAGACCCTCAGCGAAATAGCTGTCAAAACAAAGGAGCTTGCTTTGAAAGCCCAGGCCGGCAAACTATCCCCGGAGGATTTTGCCGGAGGCACATTTACTATTTCCAACATGGGAATGCTCGGCGTGGACGCATTCACGGCAATAATAAATCCCCCTCAAGTAGCCATACTGGCGGTTTCTGCAGTTAAGAAACATCCGGTAATAATACATGACGCTCTGGCAATCCGTCCTATTATGAGGGTCTCCCTTTCCTCCGACCACAGGGTGGTTGACGGCGCTTATGCGGCGGGTTTTCTGGCAACACTTAAAGAAACAATGGAGAAAGCGCACTATATTCTCTGACTATATTAAAGATTTACAAACGGAGAAAAGCATGAACTACGATGTTCTGGTAATAGGCGGCGGGCCGGGCGGTTATGTTGCGGCAATACGAGCGGCACAGCTGGGAGCAAAAGTTGCGATTGTAGAAAAAGAAGAACTCGGAGGAACCTGCCTAAATCACGGTTGTATTCCAACTAAAGCACTGCTATCCAGCGCGAACATCTATCATAAGCTGGGAAGGGCAAAGGATTTTGGCATTATTGTACAGGGGTTTTCCATAGATTTTAACGCGGTAATTGACAGAAAAGACCGGCTGGTTAAACGTCTCCGTATGGGAATCGGATCAATCCTTAAAAGCTATAATATAGAACTAATAAAAGGCGCCGCTTCCTTTACCGGAGGTTCCTCGGTAATGGCCGGTGATAAATTCATCTCCTTTAAGAAATGCATTATTGCAACAGGTTCTGTAGCCGCGGATATCCCGGGTCTGGCAACAAACGGAAAGAACATAATAACCAGCACGGAAATTCTTAATATGAAAGAGCTCCCCTCTTCACTTCTGATAATCGGGGGCGGTGTTATAGGCATTGAATTTGCATCGCTTTTCTCCCGTATCGGAGTGAAGGTAACTGTTGTTGAAGCGCTTAACAAAATCCTTCCTTTTGAAGACCCCGAGATCGCTTCCGCTATGACTTCCCATCTTGCAAAAAAGGGCGTAGAAATCCATACCGGGGCAAAAGTGCTTAAAATCACCGGCACAACGGCAGAGGTTGAAAAATCCGGAGAAAAGTTATCCCTAACCGCAGACAAAATCCTGATTGCCGCCGGAAGAAAGCCTAACTACGAAGGGCTCGGCCTTGAAAAAGCCGGTATAGCTCTGGAAAATAAACGTATTAAGATAAATGATAAACTTGAAACCAACATCCGAGGTGTCTATGCCATAGGCGATGCGGCAAGCAAATATATGCTGGCTTATGTAGCTTCTGCGGAAGGTATTATCGCGGCTGAGAACGCCTGCGGTAAAGATTCAAAAATAGATCATAAAATAATCCCCACCTGCGTCTTCACAGCGCCGGAGATCGCGCATGTCGGGCTCACGGAAACCGAAGCCAAAGAAAAGGGGCTAAACTACAAAATCGGCAGATTCCCGTTTGCGGCAAGCGGCCGGGCGCAGATCTTAAATGAAACAGAGGGTTTCATCAAGGTGCTCATCGATGAAAAAACCGACGGCCTCCTGGGAGTTCACATAATCGGGCCGGAAGCCACAGAGATTATTCACAGCGGTTCCATCGCCATGAAACTTGAGACAACAACAAAAGAGCTGGAGCGCATTATTTTTAATCATCCCACGCTTTCAGAAGGTCTGATGGAAGCGGCACATGACGCGCACAAGGAAGCGATAGACCTTCCAAAACGCGTTTAAATTATGAATGTTTTACAGCTCGGCTTAATCCCTTATAAAGAAGCATTTAACAAACAACTTCTTTTTGTCAAAAAACGCATCCAAGGAGAAATCCCTGATACACTTTTGCTTTTAGAGCACCCGCCGGTTATTACCCTGGGAAGGTCCGGAAAAAAGGAAAACATACTGAACGCTAAAGACATAGAAATTTTAGAAGCCAATAGAGGCGGCGATGTCACATGCCATTTTCCCGGACAGATAGTCGGGTATCCCATTCTGGACCTTTCCAACAGAAAAAAGGACATTCACAAATATATGAGAGATCTCGAGGAAGTACTTATTAATTTTCTAAAACATTACGGATTACAAGGGCTCAGGATAGAAGGAAAAACCGGCGTCTTTGTAAATAAAGACAAGATCGCCTCCATAGGCATTGCAGTAAAACAATGGGTATCTTACCACGGATTCGCTGTTAATATAAAAAAAGACCTTTCAGTTTTTGAATCTATAATCCCTTGCGGACTTAAAGGGGTAAAAGCAATATCCTTGGAACACCTCACCGGCAGGACTATAGACATGAAAGAGGCCTTTGAAAAGATCGGGCAGGAATTCGTGAAGGTTTTCGCGTAAACCCGCCTGCGCCATAAAAGCCAAAGAAAGAAACTTTTTTATGAAACCTTCCGGAAAATATATTCCTATATCAGAAATTTCCCATAAAGCAAGTTGTAGTTGCTCAATTTATTGAGCGTTTTAAAGCGCCTAAGGAATTAGGCAGCTACAAAAACGCCTCAAATGATAAATTTCTGTCTTTATTAGGACGTTAGGCCAAAGAAAACAGCTCAGAACTCGTGAGAGGCTGTGCCAAAAGTTGCATAAAGACGTTCTTTGATATATATCTATATGGCAATACATCTTGCCTCCTTATATATTTTTTAATATTAATTGTTCTTCTTCATCGTCTTAACAATCCATTTGTAAGCGCCGGGATTTACATAGGCAATATTTTCGCGGGAGTATTTTTCTGTCAGTTTTTCAAACATTTTTCCGGCAATCTCATACTCTTTATTCATGAGAAACCTTTCAATGGCTTTGAGATTCCGGTCAATTTCATCCACCTGGCTTGTTGAAAGGCTCCGGTCTTTATCGCTGATAATTATTTCCTCATCCTTCTCCTCTTTCTTCCCGTCTTCTTTCTTTTCTTCCTCAGCGGAAAGTATTATCTTCAAAAATCTGAACCAACTGTCCCCAAAATTTCTATCTACAGAAAGGACTTCCTCTTTGCACCAGGCTTTACCTGTCACGGGCTTGTCGTCCCAATAATCTTCAGTATAATAAACCCTGCATTCACAATCGCTGAGAAAATCAGCAGTCTTTTCGGAGTAGTAATTTCTCTCAGGA
>JAZDIO010000043.1:0-4575 GCA_043804965.1 Candidatus Firestoneibacteriota bacterium
CCCCGAATGTGACTGTTATACCTGTAAAAACTTTACAAAATCATATCTTCGGCACCTTGCGAACTCAGGGGAATACACAGGGAAGCAACTGAATACTTTACATAACCTCGCATTTATGATAAAATTACTAGCTACTATTAAAACTGCTATTAAAGAAGACCGCTTTCTTGAAGCCAAGGAAGAGTTTTTTAAGAAGTACAATGAGAAACAACAATGACAAAGTACGAAGGACAAAGTACAATATAAGCGAAGCTTTTCTCGAGAGGAAGGATATAGAGATGTCAACATTTGTTGACATAGCGAGATAGTGAGGATTATTATATACCACCTTAAATTGTAATTTGTCATTAGTAATTTGTAATTTTCTTTAAGTTAGGAGGAGTTATTAAATGTCTACAGTGATCAGAATGGTAAGAACGGGAACGACAAAGAAGCCCAGATATAGAATTGTCGTCGCCGACCACAGTTTTCCGAGAGACGGAAGAAATATTGAAATACTTGGAAGCTACAACCCATTTGACCGAGTGAAAGGTTTGATCGTCGACAGGGTGAAAGTTGACGAGTGGGTAAAAAAAGGCGCGAGACTGTCTAACACCGTATTAAAACTTCTTAAGAATACTAAACCAGCTTAAATGCACGTCGACATAATTACAATATTCCCTTCTATGTTTGACTCGGTGCTTAGTTCGAGTATTTTAAAACGAGCTGTAGAAAAAGGGAAGCTGAAGATAAAAATCCATAACTTAAGAGATTTCGCGGAAGATAAGCACAACACTACCGATGACGCACCGTACGGCGGCGGGGCGGGAATGGTGATGAAGGTAGAGCCGATTGCAAAGTGTTTAAAAAGTGTAGAAAAAAAGAAAAAAGGCTTTAAAGTGCTTTTAACGCCGACAGGTAAGAAGTTTGACCAGGCTATGGCAAAGAAACTTGCCGGAAAAAAGAACCTGATTTTTGTTTGCGGGCATTATGAAGGGTTTGACGAAAGAGTTGCGGATTATATTGACGAAGAAATTTCAATCGGAGATTATGTCCTGACCGGCGGGGAAATACCGGCGCTGCTTATTGTAGACGCTGTTATGAGGCTGCTTCCCGGAGTGCTGGGGAATAAAGAGTCTGCCAGGAACGAATCGTTTATGGAAGGGCTTCTGGATTACCCTCACTATACGCGCCCGGCGGATTATAAAGGAAAAAAAGTACCGGAAATCCTTCTTTCGGGCAACCACGAAGCAATAGCCAGGTGGAGGAGCGAAGAAGCGCTGAAACTTACAAAAGAGAAAAGGCCGGATTTACTAACAGCGAAGAAAAATATTTGAAGGGGGAAGTAAAAAATGAATTGGCAGGAAAAATTTAAAAGAAAAGATCATCTGGAATTTAGAGTCGGTGACGAAATAAAGCTCGGTGTTCGCGTTAGGGAAGGCGACAAGGAAAGAATACAGTCCTTTGAAGGCCTGGTACTCAGCATCCGGGGCGAGGGGCTGAATAAAACTTTTAAAGTGAGAAAGATGTCCGGGGGTATCGGCGTTGAAAGGACTTTTTTATTCCACTCGCATTCGGTTGCTACCGTAAAAGTATTAAAGAGCGGCAGGACCAGAAGGGCAAAGCTCTTCTATCTTCGTGATAAAGTCGGGAAAGGCTCAAAACTGAAAGAAGATCTTACTCTCCTGGCGCTTCCGGCGGAAGAACCCAAGGCGGTTGTTGCCTCTCCCGAAGCTGCTGCTGCAGATGCGCCAAAGTGAACAGGATCGTTTAAAACTATTACTAAAAATTGAAAACTCCCTTTTTGAGTCAGGAATCAGGGTTCTGGCGGGAGTTGATGAAGTGGGCCGGGGGCCGCTGGCCGGCCCCGTAATTGCCGCCGCAGTAGCCTTTAGTCCCGATAAACTCACCGACCTCTCTATCTTTTCCGGTATAAATGATTCAAAGAAAGTAAAGCCAACTCTTAGAGAAAAACTTTCTGAAATAATAATGTCCCGCGCCGATAGTTATGCTTTTGGAAGTTTGGATGAAAAAGAGATAGATAGAATCAACATTTTACGCGCTTCCTTAAAAGCTATGAAAATGGCCGCGGTTTCGTTAAAAACCCCTCCGGATATGCTTTTGATTGACGGGCCGTATGAAATCAGATCCGGTTTGCCGCAAAAGGCGATAATCGGAGGAGATTCGAAATCCTTTGTAATTGCCGCTGCTTCCATTATTGCAAAAGTTAAAAGAGATGCTATAATGGTTGAGTACGATAAAGAATTCCCCAGGTATGGTTTTGCCAGACACAAGGGGTATGGAACTAAAGAGCACATTGCCGCTATAAGAAAGTATGGAAGGTGCAGGATACACAGACAATGTTTTGGAAAAGATTTTTAGGACAGAGCGGTGAAGATGCCGCTGTTAAATATTTAAAGAAAAACAGTTATAAAATAATAACCAGGAATTATAAGTGCCGTTACGGGGAAATAGATATAATCGCAAAAGAAAAGGACACCTGGTGTTTTATTGAAGTAAAGACCATAGGAAAATCAGAGGCAGAGTCGCCTTTTGAAACTATCAGTGCGGAAAAAATAAAACATATAGAAAATTCTGCGGCGCAATATGTTTCTGAAAATAAACTGGGAAACGAAAAAATCAGGTTTGACGCTGTAGGGATCAGGACAGGCGCAGGTAAAGACAGGATTGAACTCATAAAAGGAGTTTTTTGACCAATAATATTTTTAATTACATAGGTTCTAAAGTTATGGCGTTTCTCTTTGAAGCGGGAAAAACAACCCGGTTTTTTGGACAGGTATTGTTTTGGACTTTCAAGAAACCTTCCGAAGTAAAAAGTATATTTCAGCAAATGATGCTCATCGGCAATAAGTCGCTTGCTGTGGTGACTATTACCTCTCTTTCAACCGGGATGATCCTGGCGCTTCAGACAGGAACCGCCATTGAAAGAAAGATCTCCGGAGCGGCAAATATGCTCGGAGGCATTGTTTCCCTGGCTCTTACCCGCGAGCTGGCTCCGGTCCTTATAGGCCTGGTTATGGCAGGAAAGATCGGTTCCGCCATAGCGGCAGAGATAGGCACCATGAATGTGACCGAACAAGTGGATGCTTTAAAGACCATGGCGACGAATCCTGTAAAATATCTGGCTGTCCCGCGGTTCCTCGCGGCGCTTTTTATGCTGCCGCTTCTTACTGTTTACGCCGACCTGCTCGGAACTCTGGGCGGGCTTTTTATAAGTTTAAACATATTTGACGGCACCTCAGGCAGTTATTTTGAAAGCTTAAATATGTATATGCGCCTTGACGATGTTTTTAAAGGATTATTTAAAACGGTATTTTTTGGCGGTATTATCGCGGTTGTCGGCTGCCAGCGGGGTTTTGAAACTGAAGGCGGAGCCGAAGGCGTAGGCAAATCGACAACTTCTTCCGTTGTTATTTCTTCAATGCTGATATTGATCACGGACTATATTTTGACTGCGTTCCTCTGGTAAAAAAAAATGATAAAGATAAATAATATTACAAAATATTTCGGCGCACAAAAGGTCTTAAACGGACTTTCTTTGGATATTCCGGACAAAAAGACCATTGTTATTATCGGTCAAAGCGGCTGCGGGAAGAGCGTATTGCTTAAACATATGATCGGTCTGCTCAGGCCGGATTCGGGAAATATCCTGATAAAGGGCCGGGACGTTTCTGAGCTGGATGCTAAGGAGCTGGATGATGTCAGAAAACATTTCGGGATGCTTTTTCAGGGCGCGGCTCTCTTCGATTCTCTTACGGTTGCCGAAAATGTGGGCTTTGCGCTTGCGCGCTTTACCAAAAAAAGCCCTTCAGAGATTAGAAATGTGGTAAAGGAAAAACTGGCGCTTGTAGGCCTTGAAAATGTTGAGGAAAAAAAGCCGGCCGAACTCTCCGGCGGGATGAAAAAAAGAGTGGGGCTGGCAAGAGCGATCGCTATGGATCCCGAGATCATGCTTTATGATGAGCCGACGACCGGGTTGGATCCTATTATGTCGGATATTATCAATGAACTTATAGTGGAGCTCCAGAAAAAACTTAAGATGACCAGTGTGGTCGTTACGCATGATATGAAGAGCGCGTATCACGTAGGCGATAAAATAGCTATGATGTATGAAGGTAAGATAATAGAGGAAGGTGCGCCGAAGGAGATCCAGAATACAAAAAACCCGACGGTTAAGCAGTTTATAAACGGAAGCTCAAAAGGCCCTATACAGGTGATCGGCTAGAAGAGTTATTTACAATTTACGAATTACGATTGACAATTTAATGAAGGCGGGAGAAAACATCCCGCCGAATATTAATAGTACTACATTAATGTAAGACGTTATGGACATTATAGACCTTATGGACTTTCGACTTTTAGATGTTTTCAAAGTTTGTATCAGTTGAATCCAAAAGACTTGCAATCGGTGGAATCTTTTTCGGGGAGGTAACAATGGCTTTATCAAATGAAGTAAAAGTGGGAATATTCACCGCTGTTGCGGCAGTGATACTTCTTGCCGGTACGGTTTATATCGGAGGTTTTACAATTTTTCAGCCGGGTTATAAGATAAATGTTGTTTTTGATTCTGCTCCC
>JAZDIO010000044.1:0-8372 GCA_043804965.1 Candidatus Firestoneibacteriota bacterium
AATAAAAACTCCTTATGCTTCAGCGCTTGGCTTTTCTGCCGTTATTAAAGATTTTTATACTGCCTATCTCCGCGCTGCGTCGCCGCTTATTGATAAGCTTAATCTG
Source organism: Candidatus Firestoneibacteriota bacterium (assembly GCA_043804965.1). GTDB lineage: Bacteria > Oederibacteriota > D2-FULL-39-29 > D2-FULL-39-29 > D2-FULL-39-29 > D2-FULL-39-29. Next base: position 107 of record JAZDIO010000044.1, read on the forward strand.
ACTTCATATTTAAACTTTACCAGATCGGACTTAAGTACCTTCGGGGTGAAAAACAATGAACTGGGTTTTGGCATCAAAACCGACTACGAAATAATTATTGAAAACAAGAAACATCTTCCCGGCTTTAGTATGGATCTGCGAAATGATGATATTTTTGGCTGGACTTATTCGGCGGCTCTGGAAGACAGATTTAAAATTGATAATGCCGACATATTTATAGCTTTAAAGAGCGATAACGGCTGGCTCTTTGTAAATGCGAAGGCTGTTTTTGATGTCGACGGTTTTACCAGGGTGTTTGTATCTTATGAACCTGGAAGGGTTTACCCTAAATTTAAGAGTACGTATGACAATGATATATATTTTTTAAAAACCGGACTTAGGGCTGAAAATACCTGGCTCAGTATAGGTACGGGGGTGGAGCACAGACTTCTAAAGCAGATACCTATAACTTTGGAATTCTACAGAAAGGAGATAAACGATCTGTTGTCCTATGAGTCAACGGGGAGCGCTGCTTCACCCGTGAATATTTCTAAAGCTTCGATAATCGGCGTAAATGTGAAAGAAGAGTGGAAAATTTTTGACGGGCTTACTCAAAAACTGTCTTATAAATATATTAATGCTTCAAATCCTGACAACACCGCAATTAATGTTCCTTATCTCCCGGCTCATTCCGCAGTAATGGGCGGTGAATATGTCGCTGCTGATTGGACTTTTGATGTTTCTTTTGAGTACCGGGGGATATTTTTTACTCACAGACACTTGCTGATAAACTTACCGATGTTTTTCTGGCCTCAGCCGGGGTGAAAAAGAGCTTTGGCGGAAATATCTCAGTTTTCGTTAAGGGTGAAAATTTGTTAAACAGAGAGTATCAGAATATTAAAGACTATTCACTTCCGAAAACAGCCGTGAAGGTCGGAGCGACGGTTAATTTCTAAAAGGAACAAACTCCTCTCTTTCTTGTCTAAAATGAAGGAAACCCTCGCTTGCGGGAGGACTCCAAAGATATCCTTTGCTTTATAGACTTTCAGGGACAGGGTTCTTATTGATTATTGACTTACCGGGTCATTCAAGTTATAATTATTACAGTATAATTAAAATTACTCGTTTTTAAGGAGGAAAATATGTTCTTCGAAAATATGTCGTTTTTAAGCCTTTTAGAGAAAGGGGGCATTGTTGTTATAATTCTTGTTATTTGCTCCATACTCTCCTTGGCTGTGTTTCTTGAAAGGTTGAAAACCTTCTACGGGGTCAGGATGAAACTCATTGAAGAGGTTAAAACGAAGGTTAGGAATATGGTAATGTCCGGAAAAATTTCCGAAGCTGTTACTTTCTGCGACAATTTCAGTGTTAATTTTCTTTTTTTTAAAGTACAGTGTCCTTTAAATAATGTATTTAAGACGATTCTTTTCTCCCACAATAAAAATAAAGCCGAATTATCAGAGATAGCGATGAGGGCTGTCGATAAAGAGATGGTTGGTCTGGAAAAATTCTTGGGAATTCTCGGTACTATAGGAAATATCGCTTTATATATCGGTTTAGTCGGCACTGTAATCGGGATTATGCATGCTTTTAAGTCAATGTCAATTGAATCCGCGGTCGGCCCTTCTGTTGTCGCCGGCGGTATTGCGGAAGCGCTTATTAATACCATAGCGGGTCTTATTGTGGCTATAAGCTCTGTCGTTTTTTATAATGCTTTTATAAGGCAGATTAAAAAACTTTTGGTAACATTTGAGGATAGCGCGGCGGAAATTATAGAAATTGTGAAAAAGTGACCGGAGGCCATCCATGAGACGATATAAAATTGACGATAAAATAATTTCCGACATAAATATTACGCCTCTTACCGATGTGGCCCTGGTACTTCTTATCATATTTATGGTGACTACGCCTATGATACTTGCCGGAGGTATCAATGTAAAACTTCCGACGGCAACCACCGCAAATACGACCCCCCAAAGAAATATAACAATATCTATCACTCAAGACGGAAAGGTTTACCTCAATGACCGGGAAACCGGTTTTGACGGTCTGCAGCCCGCTCTGGAACAATTTTTAAAAAATGAGAAGGACAAAACTGTGATATTAAACGCAGACAAAGGCGTAATGCACGGACAGGTTGTAAGGGCTCTTGATATTGCAAAAAGGGCGGGAGCGGTCAAGCTTGCTATTGCCGCGGAAAGGGCCGGGGATAAGTAATGCAAAAAAACGGCGATTTGAAATATACTGTTGTCGTTTCGCTTCTGATCCATCTGCTGCTGCTTCTAGGGTTATCTGCGCTTAATATTAAAGCTCCAGCCGGGAAGACTGTCTACCTTACGGAGGTCACATTTCTTGCCAAAATGCCTTATGGAAAAGGCCTGGGACAGAAAGGGGAAGCGGTGGATACCGGTATTAAAAAACGGAGCGTTAAGGTAATACAAAAAGCCCCGGTAATAAAACCTTCGGCGCCTGATACGGAAACTATTAAACCGGTAAAAGTGAGCCCCAGATCAAATGAAGAAATAGCCAGAATAAGAAAAGAAAATCCGATCGGGATGGATGAAACTGCTCTAAAGAGCGCTTCAGGGCTGATAGAAGGGCCTTCTTTTGGAGGCGGGTTCGGAGAAGATAATCTTCCTCCGGGGAGCCAGGACGGGAAAACCGGAATTGAAGGACCGATAGCTTCGCGGGGTATACTTTACAGGGCTCCTGCGCGGTATCCCGAATGGGCGATGAGAAAAGGTATAGAAGGCGAAGTAAAGGCACAAATAAAAGTAGACCCAAAAGGTGATGTAAAAGATACCATAGTAATTAAGACCTGTGGGTTTAAGGAACTTGATCAGGTGGTGATAGAATGTATGAGAAAATGGAAATTTTCACCCCTTCCTTTTTCCGCAAATCAGATAGACCAGGACGGGCGTATAACTTTCAAATTCAATCTTAAAAAGTGATCTTCTGATGAAAAATATATTTCTTTATATAACGGTTTTTACTGCCTGCATTTTTTTTCCCGCTTGCGGCACTGTCGCTGTGAAGATTCCCGAAGTTGAGAAAGCTCCTGCCGATAAATATGAGCCGCTGCCTGCAGTTTCTTCCTGTACTTCAGGTGTAACAACAACTGCTTTGGTTGTAGATGCCTTTACTAAAGCCATGCGCGAGGCCACTCTGGATTATTATAACGGTAATTTCGGAGGAGCGATAGACAAATACCTTTCTTTGATAAAGGATACCGGTTCAGAAAAAGCTCTGGCAAATCTTGCCACTGTTTACAAGGATACCGGTTTTTATTCCGAGGCTATAAGAAATTACGAAGCAGCTCTTAAAATAAAAAACGACCCTTTCTGGCGGCTCAGTCTCGGGTATTGCCGTTATTATATAAAGGATTTTGACGGAGCAAAGGCCGACCTTGAGAGTGTTTTCAATATTCTGGAGGCGGAGCAGGAGCAGGATGCCGATACTGCAAAAATTAAGATGCTGGCTGCTTTAGGGCTTGGGCTGGTCTATCAGGAAAGAAAAGAAAATGTTTATTCCGCGGAAATGTACAAAAAAGTCCTGGAATACGATATTCGCCTCGCTCAAGCTCATTTTTTACTGGCGGATTATTATTACGCGGCGGGAGAACTTGATAATGCGTTAACCTGTTATAAGAATGTAATTAAATATGACAACAGTTTTTATAAAGCAAATCTTAAAATGGCCGAGATATATGCCAAAAAAGAAAAGTATGCGGAAGCTTTTGAAAATTATAAAAAGGTTTCCTATATAGAGCCGTATAACAAAGAGGTGCAGCAACAACTTAAGGAGACCGGGGTCAAAATCGCAGAATATATTAAGAAAACCGAAGCCTCAAAAGAAAGAGTCCGAAAAGAAACCAAATGCCTGAAAGTGAATTACATAAGGGAAGACAAAGAAATCCCTGTGCTTAAGGTTGTAATTGTAAGCGGAGTTGAATTTGTGAGATTTAAATGCGCCGGTAAGTATAATATTTATTATGACAGCAGGGTGGTGAAAAGGGCTGAATCGGAAGAGGAGCTTCAAATTACCACGGAAGGGGCTTCAATTTATATAAAAAGTTCAACGGATTTGAAACCAACGGAAGTGTGGATAAAAAGAGATACCGCTCTTTACTTTGTTCCTGAGCTTAAGAATGCGACTTTTACCATTTTTGATGTGACCATAGATAAAGGATGTTTTTGGGCAAATAATAAAGACAGAAGTTACCGCGGAGTATTGAAAATTGTCGCGGAAGACAGGGGTTTTAGGCTTGTAAACGAGGTTAATCTGGAAGAATATCTTTATAGCGTGGTGCCTTCTGAAATAGGATCCCGGGCAAATATTGAAGCTTTAAAAGCCCAGGCCGTTGTTGCCAGAAGTTATATTTACAGAAAAATAGAAATGAACGGGGGAAATACTGATTTTCATCTTTGCGCGGATGTTCATTGCCAGTCTTATACGGGGGTTCAGGCCGAACAGGCTAGTACTACAAAAGCCGTGGATTTGACCAGAGGGGAAGTGGCTTACAACTGCAAAGGTACAGTTTCAACATATTTCTTTTCTTCCTGCGGAGGCCGTACCGCGAATGTGTGTGATGTGTGGGGAGGGGAAAAGTGTGATAATCTTTGCGGTGTCGGGGATTATAATGAAGCGGAGCAAAAGGAATGCTATAAGGATTGGCCTTTGACTCCTGAAAATTTGGATCGCTGGATTAAACTTTCTCCCGCGGCGTATTGCGAGGATAATAAGGTTTTCAGATGGTTTCGTATTTTGGACCCGGAAGAAACAAATACTTTTAAAATAATAAAGCGGGATTTAAACGGTTATGTCAGGGAGTCCCAGCTGGGCGCCAAAAAATTTCTTCTGGATAGGAGCAGGAACGCCCTTTCAGGGCTTCGCAGTTCTTTTTACAAAGTTGAGAAAAATCTTGTATTCGGATGCGGCTGGGGGCATGGCGTAGGAATGTGCCAGGAAGGAGCCATGGGAATGGCAGCCCGGAAGAAAAGCTATATAGATATTATAACGCACTATTATTCGAATTGCGTCGTGAAGAAAATGTATTCGGGGCTTGAAACAGAGGAGAGCAAGAACGGCAAGTACAAATGACAAATTGCGACACAGTCTGAATTTGTAATTTTATTAACTGTTTGATTATATTTCAGGAGGGAGCTATGCTTAACAATGAAAACGGCAAGCAAATAAATATCGAAATAGACGAACAGACAAGCAAAGGTATTTATTCCAATTTTGTGGTGGTTTCCCATAACGAAACCGAATTTGTGATGGATTTTGTTTTTGTATTTCCCCAGCAGCAGAAAAATAAAGTGGGAACAAGAGTGATTTCATCTCCTACGCATATTAAGAGATTTTTAATGGCGTTAACGGACAATGTGAAAAAATACGAAGAAAAGCATGGACCTATCCCTGTATGAACAGCCCTGACAAGGAAGAACAAATACTGATTATGCTTAAAGCTTCCGGCACGGAATATATTTCCGGCGAGGAGCTCAGTAAAAAGTTCGGAGTTACCCGCGCTGCTATATGGAAACATATGCATGCTTTAATGGAGCAGGGATACAGGATAGAAAGCCATACGCATTTAGGGTATAAACTAATCTCCGTTCCGGATAAGGTACTTGCGGCGGAGATAAGAGACGGACTGACAACTGAATATATCGGCCGGGAACTTTATTGTTTTAACGAAGCGGGTTCTACTAATGAACTTGCGATGAAGCTGGCTGAGGGTAGGGCTTCCGAAGGAGCTGTGGTAATTGCCGAAAAGCAGACTGCCGGCAAAGGGAGGCTGGGCCGGCAATGGATATCCCCGGCAGGAAGCGGCCTCTGGTTTTCAATAATTCTGAAACCGAAAATAAATCCGCAGCATTCCTCAAAACTTACCTTTATATCGGGGCTTGCCGTGCTTGACGCTATAAAGTCGGTTGCGGGGCTGAAAGCAGGTTTAAAATGGCCTAATGATGTTCTGGTAAACGGTAAAAAAGTGTGCGGTATACTGACAGAGATAAAAGCTGGCCCGGATATTATTCATTTTCAGGTGATCGGGATAGGTGTAAATGTTAATTTCCGCGGAAATGATTTTCCGGAGCCGCTGAAAGGCTTTGCGACTTCTTTATTTGAGGAATCGAAAAAAGAAGTTTCACGCCTTAAGCTGCTGAAAGAAATACTTAAAAATATTGAAACAAGCTATGAGCTTTTCAAAAAGGAAGGGTTTAATCCGTTTCTTTCCCGGTGGAAAGAGCATTCTGTTACCCTGAACAAGAAAGTAAAGGTTTCCGGTTTGCGGGAAAGTTTTGAAGGCCTTGCTCTTGATATTGATGAAGATTGCGCCCTGATTTTACACCTGGACTCGGGGGAAAAAAAGCGGGTGTTGAGCGGCGATGTATCATAGAAAAGTATATTTAAACATAGGCAATTCTTTTATGACCGCGGGATATTTTACAAAGGGTGTCTTTGTCCCGATAAAGCGGGTTCCGTCGGAGATTTCTTCATTTAAAAAACTCACGGCTTTGAATAAAAAATATTGCGGACTGATTATTGTAGCGTCTGTAGTTCCGAAACTCGAGAAAGCCGTAAAAAAAATATATAAAAACAGGGTTCTTGTGATGCGAAATGATAATGTGCCTGTTGTGAATTGTTATAAAAATAAAAAAACTGCCGGAATCGACAGGTTGTTGATCTCTTTAGGCGCGGCAAGAAAGTATGGCGCTCCCTGCCTGGTTGTTGATTTTGGCACAGCTACAACGATAAATCTGGTCGGTAAAAGAGGAGAGTTTAAGGGAGGGCTTATTTGCCCCGGCGCCTCGCTGTTTTCAAAGTACTTATTCGAAAATACTTCAAAACTTCCGTATATTTCTTTGGCTCCGGTAAAAAAAACAGTCGGCAGGAGCACAAAAGATTGCATAAAGGCGGGTGTTTTTTACGGGTACGTTGAGATGGTAAGAGGGTTAATCCTCAGATTAAGAAAAGAGACAGGCGGAAATATTAAAGTAATAGCTGCCGGCGGATGGGGAAAATTGTTTTCCCCCTATATTAAAGAGATAGCCGTGTATGAACCGTATCTTGTCTTTTATGGAATGGAATATACTGTGGAGAAAAATTCGAAATCCGAAACTCGAAATTCTAAGAAAACTGAAAAAAAGAATAAAATAAAGAAGAATAATTAATAATGCGGAGTTTGCTTTTGTTTCGAATTTCGAGTTTAGAGCTTCGAATTTTGATTCCGAGGCAGGGAATTTTTTTCATAGGAGAAAACAATGAAAGTCTTAAGAATGATTCTTTTTCTGGCAGCGGTAACCCTTCGGCTTTTTGCCGGAGAAGTGTTTGTCGTTGAGTTAAACGGGGTTATCAATCCGATATCCGCCTCGTATCTTGAAAATAGGTTGTCGCAGGCGGAAGAGATGAAAGCAGAGCTCGTAATAATACAACTGGATACTCCGGGCGGGCTTGACAGCTCAATGAGAAAAATTGTTCAAAAAATATTAGATTCCAAAGTTCCCGTGATTACCCAGGTTTATCCAAAAGGCGCCAGGGCGGCTTCAGCAGGACTTTTTGTTGCTCTGGCCTCCGACTATGTTGCTATGGCAGAGGGGACTAACCTGGGCGCGGCTCATCCTATTTACGTAAACGGCGGTACGGTTTCTGAAAAGATTACCAATGACGCGGCTGCTTATATCAGGTCCCTTGCAGAAAAGAGAGGGAAGAATACGGCCTGGGTCGAAGAGGCCGTGAGAAAGAGCGCTTCTATTACGGAAACAGAAGCTGTAAAACTTAAAGTTGCCGACACCGTTTCGAATACAGCGGAAGAACTAATAGAAAAGCTTGACGGTAAACTCCTCAAGCGTTTAAAGGGGGAGATAAAGCTTAAATTAAAAAATGCGGCGGTAAAAAAAATCAGTATGTCCGGCTGGGAATCCGTTCTCCAGGTGATAGGCGATCCCAATATAGCGTATATCCTCCTTATTCTCGGGGTTTTCGGCCTGATATTTGAATTTACCGCGCCCGGTACTTTAATCCCTGGTATTATAGGCGGGGTTTTCATAATCCTTTCTCTTTATTCGATGGGTTCCATCTCCGTAAGCTTTGCCGGCGCTGCTTTTTTACTGCTGGCTTTCATACTTTTTGTTCTTGAAATAAAAACGCCTGCTCACGGTTTAATAGGAATAGCAGGGCTTTTGTCTTTAATACTCGGATCATTTTTATTATTCAACCCGTTAGCGCCTTATTTCCGAATATCTTTACCTGTAGTTATCACAATGGTGCTTCTGACCGGAAGTTT
>JAZDIO010000045.1:0-5047 GCA_043804965.1 Candidatus Firestoneibacteriota bacterium
TGAGCGCTGCGCATCCTTTTTTGACATAAAATCTTCGGGTTTGAATCCCTTGACTTCACCGGCAATTTTTGTGTTAAAGCCGGTGGTATCAAACCTTGTTATCTCAGTAATTCCTGACACTCCGGCACATAAGGCCGACCAAGTCTCTTTAACGCCGATTCCAAGAGGTGTAACCAGCCCGATTCCCGTTATAACCACACGTCTGTTCAATTATTCCTCCATTTATAGATATAATTTTGTTACCCTTCAGCATAAATCAAATATCAGACATGTTTTAATGAGCATTGATATAATCAATTACATCTTTGACTGTAATAAGCTTTTCGGCATCATCATCTGAAATATCCGTTTCGAACTCTTCTTCCATAGTCATTATCAGTTCAACCAGATCAAGTGAATCAGCGCCGAGATCATCAACAAATGAAGCTTCAGGAACAACTTTTTCAATTTCAACACCCAGTTTTTCAGCAATAATTTTTTTGACTTTGTTTTCAACCGACATTAATTCAATCTCCTTTCAATTTTCGTATGTTTAGAATATCTCATACTTTAAAATATATTAAGCTATTGTGTTAATAGTTTAATATTATTAATAATATAATTAATTAAATACTAATAATACTTGTTGGTTCTAGTAATTTAATTAAAATTTAATGTCAAGCGATATTATTTTTTTCAGGCATTTAAAAACGGCTTGATATTTGATACTACTTTAGAGGATATAATAATATATCTATTTGATATATAATGGCAATATATTGTTGTTAAGTAATATACTAATTACTAATATATGACAGACTCGTAAAAAGTCATAAAAGCAGTCCGCCTCCGGCGGATTATAAAACCATCATCTTCAATGCTTCATCAAACTTCTTGTTTATTTCTTCGGTTATAACAGCTCCCTCCTCAAGAAGAATAAATACTTTCCCCATATCTTTATCTTTTGCTTTTTTGGCCCACTCCCGGTATGTTTCGGCATGTTCTTTGTTGTGCTTTATCCAGTGCTCCAGCAGTTTTGTTATTTTTTGATCAAAAGAGAGGGTTGAATGTGTTTCGTGGTCGTGATGATTGTGATGGTGGGTCATTTATCTACCTCCTTCTTCAAATTTAATGAGTATTAATGACAACAATTATAATGACTTTACCTGATAGTCAACTATGATGGCTTTGTAAAAAGGTTAAATTATACCACGGAGGCCACGGAGGCCACGAAGAGCACGAAGAGCACGAAGAGCACGAAGAAAGAAATAGAATATATAATGTTTTCAACTTAATCCTTCGTGTTTTTCGTGGTTTTAAAAGTATTACACTATTAGAAACTTTTTACGGGTCCGTCAACTGTAGATGGAATAATAAGTTTTATGCGAATGGCTTTGAGATTTTTTTAAAATATGAAACATTTTATGGTTTCCGATAAAAATAATCGGTTCTTTAACTACCGGACAATATCCATTATTGTATTTGCAGCTCTTGTATTAGGCCTTATTTCAGGAACTTTTATTGCATTAACATGGGATCTGCCTCAGATACGCTCGCTTGAGTCTTTCAGGCCAGCCGGAGTAACACGAATATATTCCGCCGATGGGATATTGCTTTCGGAGCTTTATTTAGAAAAAAGAGAACCTGTGCCGCTCAAGGCAATCCCGTATTATCTCAAAGCAGCGCTAGTTGCTACGGAAGACAGGAACTTTTATAAGCACAGCGGGGTGGATATAAAGGGAATCCTCCGCGCCATAATAAAAGACATTATGGCGGGTGAATATGTCGAAGGCGCAAGCACAATAACCCAGCAGGTTGCAAAAACTTTTTTTCTAACCCCAAAAAAGAGTTTGTTGCGGAAAACCAAAGAAGCTATCCTTGCATTTCAGCTTGAACGCCGCTACACCAAAGATGAAATAATGGAACTGTATATCAATCAGATATACTTCGGGAGCGGAGCTTACGGTGTCGAATCGGCTTCAATATTATTTTTCGGAAAATCTGCAAAAGACCTGAACCTTACCGAATGCGCTCTGATAGCCGGTTTACCCAAATCACCTTCCCGTTTTTCCCCTCTCATAAATTTGAATGCGGCTCAAAAAAGAAAAAATATTGTACTAAAGCAGATGCTGGCAACCGGGATAATCTCCGAAACTGAGCATAATGCTTCAACAGGTAATCCTGTTATACTTTTTAATCATGAACAAAGCCGGGTTATTGCACCCTATTTTATCGAATATGTAAAAAATTATCTCGAAGAGGTACTGGGCGCTTCACGATTGTACAGGGATGGGCTTACCGTTCATACTACTCTTTTATCAAATCTGCAGAATGCTGCCGAAGAGTCATCTGCAAACGGAATTGCTGAAATTGTAAAAAGAATGAAAAAGCGCGGCATAATAAATCCCGATCCTCAGTGCGCTCTTATCTCCATTGATATAAAGACCGGTGGAATAGTTGCCATGACGGGAGGCAACGATTTTTATAAAAGCTCTTTTAACAGGGCCACAATGGCTTTTAGACAACCCGGCTCGGCGTTTAAACCTTTTATTTATGCCCTGGCCGTTGAACGTGGATTTACCCAGCATTCATTACTTCTGGATGCTCCGGTCGCCTTCAAAGGAGGAAAAAGCGGCAAAGACTGGGTACCCAAAAATTATTCGGACAGTTATGAAGGTGAAATGACATTAAGGAGGGCGCTTGCCATTTCAGAGAATATTCCTGCCATCAGGCTTACGGAAATTCTCGGCCCTTCTTCTGTGGCGCAATTTGCCCACAGACTCGGAATCGAAACTCCCCTTGACCCGAATCTTTCCCTTGCTCTCGGCACATCCGGGGTAACATTGATAGAGTTGTCATCCGCATATGCGGTATTTCCAAACAGGGGCAAATATATCAAGCCTTTTTGCGTAACTGAAGTTGAAGACCACAGAGGTAAAATAATATGGCGGACAAAACCACAAAAAAGGATTGTGATGTCGGATGAAGGGGCCGCAATAATGACAAACATGCTGGAGGCCGTGATAAATGAAGGCACCGGAATATCTGCGCATGTTTTGAACCGGTCTGTTGCAGGAAAAACAGGAACAACCAATGATCACAAGGATGCGCTTTTTATAGGCTTCTCCCCTTCGGTGCTAACAGGGGTATGGGTCGGCCGCGATATGCCGGCTCCTCTTGGTAAAGGAGAAACCGGGGCAAAAGCGGCACTTCCGGTATGGATCGATTTCATGTCAAAAGCCCTTTTAAACAAACAGGACGAGGCCTTTAATGTGCCTGACGGAGTAGTCAGGATAAACATAGATCCTGCTACAGGCCTTCCGGCATCATCCGAATCAAAGACCGTTGCAACTGTTTTTTTTAAAAAAGGAACGGAGCCGAACTATCCATAAATAACCGCTATAAACCTTAAAAAGGCTCGGTGCGCATGGCGTGAGGGAAGAGAGACGATTGAAACCGGGAAAATGACCTGTCCTAACATGTTGACTTTTTAGCGCTGTTAAAATACTGTCGGAAAAATTCTGTTTGGAGTGAAATAATAAACCGGAGTTGCATCAATCGGGTAATATATATGGTTTTTCTTCCAAAAAAAATTAAGTTCAACCCTGTCATCCTCTCAATCATCGCAGTAATTGCAGTAATTTTCTCCTATTTGTACGGTATTCCTTTTCTGGATCTCATGGAATTGAAAACCATAGATTTGAGATTCAAATCAAGAGGGAATATACCTACAACTTCAGATGTCGTTCTTGCGGTCATAGATGAAAAAAGCATCGCAAAAGAAGGCAAGTGGATCTGGCCCAGATCAAAAATGGCGGAACTTGTCAACAGGCTTTCAAATGCCGGAGCTAAAGTAATCGCTTTCGATATCGGGTTTCTTGAAGCCGATGAAAAGAGCACTGTCAGAGCAATAGAAGAGATTCAGAAAAAGATGAGGGATCTTAACCAGCTCAATCCTTCATTGGCAAAATATCTTGAGGATCTCAAATTCCATACGGATAATGACAGGCTTCTTGCAAATGCAATACGCAACTCAAAAGCAAAAGTCATCCTAGGCTTTTTTTTCCAGACCGATGAAGCATCGGCCAGCCATATCGATGAAAAAGAAATCCGCACGCACCAGAACAATGTTCAGGGTTCGGAATACAAATCGATATCCTATTCATCAGAATCGGCCAGAAACGCACCACTCATAGAAACTTATTCTCCACAGTCAAATATTAAAGTTATTTCAGAAACAACAAGCTATTCGGGTTACTTCAACATGTTTCCTGATGAAGATGGAGTAGTCCGGTGGCTTCCGGCCGTGCTGAAATGCGGGGAATCCCTGTATGCTCCGTTATCCATTGTCACTACCAGCGCTTTTCTTGACAGCCAGCCCTCTGTACAACTGTATGAGTACGGCGTCGGTGAAATAAAAATCGGGGATATGTCAATTCCGACCGATGAGATCGGAAGAATAATAATCAACTACAGGGGGCCCGGAAAAACTTTTCCGCATATTCCCGTAACCGACATTCTGAAAGGCGAAGCTGATGCAAATCTTATAAAGGATAAGATTGTCCTTATAGGAGCCACCGCCGTAGGGGTATATGACCTCAGAGTGACCCCATTTTCAAATGTGTTCCCCGGTCTTGAAATTCATGCAAATGTTATAGACAGTATTCTCGGCAAAGACATAATGTACCACCCTAACTGGGCAAATATTTTCGATATATTCGCAATAATTATTGCCGGACTGTTTCTTGGAATAGTAATTCCAAGAACCAAAGTCATGGCAGGCGCAGCAGCAGCATTAATATTATTTTTCGGATATATTCTTATGTGCCAGTTCCTTTTTTCCGGAAAAGGGTGGATATTGAACCTGGTCTATCCTCTTTCGGTCATAATAATAGTCTATGTCAGTATCACACTTTACAGGTATATCGCTGAATCCAAACAGAAAAAATTTATAAGAGACGCCTTCTCCACTTACCTCGCTCCTTCAGTAGTAAAGCAGCTCATCGATTCACCTGAAAAACTCAATCTTGGCGGGCAGGAACGGGATATTACCGCATTTTTTTCAGAT
>JAZDIO010000046.1:0-2146 GCA_043804965.1 Candidatus Firestoneibacteriota bacterium
GGTTGATGCTCATAAAGATACAGACCGGTCAGGGTATGGGAGTTGCCGACTCGCCCGATATACTTTATTTCAAGGGGATTGAAACCAACCTTCCCGGTTATGAAGGAAAATCTTGCGCCCACTTTCAAAGAATCGCAAGACTGAGCAAGACCAGTTATCCCGGCTTTAACAAAGACTTCACCGAAGACATGTGGTGGCTGAAAGGAACGGGCTTAGTTCGGCTTGAGCAAAAAGTAGAGGGGAAGACCTCGATGGTCTGGACGCTACAATAGTCTGATTACAGTTTTTATGGCTTGCACCGTGCCTCCACGGTGCTTTTTTATATTGCGAGCGTAGCGAGGAATATCCCTAGAGGTATTTGAAATTTGGCGAAAATAAAAGGCTTATGTCTTGCAATCTATAGATGAGGAACTTTTTGTGTTATTGATCGTTTTTATATTGATGGAAAAATTTGTTTTTTTAAAAAAAAATGATAGAGTAGATTTTAACAAAGTCCTTTTATAAATTAGAAAATAAGGAGGAATTTATCATGAGTAAGGAGGGTATGCCAAGACTCCGAATTGGTGACTTTGTGGCCGATATACCGATTATTCAAGGGGGAATGGGCGTAGGTATTTCTTTGGCGAATTTAGCCTCAGCTGTTGCCAACGAGGGCGCTATCGGAATCATATCTGCATTGGGACTGGGTCTTTTCGAGGGTGATAAGGAAAAAGATTATGCAGAAGCAAACAAGATCGCATTGCGGAATGAAATTAAAAAAGCAAGAGAAAAGACGAAGGGCATCATAGGTATAAATGTTTTAGTAGCTGCTACTGATTCCGAAAATCTTATTCAAGGAGCCGTGGAAGCAGGAATTGATCTTGTTCTATTTGGCGCTGGATTGCTTAAAACTCTCCCCGCTGCCTTACCCCTTGACCATTTAGACAGTCTTCATACTAAATTTGTACCAATAGTATCTTCGGGGCGTTCAGCTAGAATCACATTTGATTTATGGAAGAAAAAATATAAACACGTACCGGATGCGGTAGTGGTTGAAGGGCCGATGGCTGGCGGACACCTCGGATTCAAAAGGGAGCAAATTGACGATCCCAGCTATGCGCTAGAGAATATTTTGCCAGACGTAATTTCAACAGTGGAGCCGTATGAGCAAGAGTTCAAAAAGCATATTCCGGTAATTGCCGCCGGAGGCATATACACGGGAGATGATATTTATAGGTTCTTTGGATTGGGCGCACAGGGAGTGCAAATGGCAACAAGGTTTGTTGTCACTGATGAATGCGATGCTTCTATAGAATTCAAAGAAGCATTCATCAGGTGCAGAAAAGAAGATCTTATTATAATCAATAGCCCCGTTGGTCTGCCAGGAAGAGCCATAAGTAATGAGTTTCTTGAAGATGTGCTCAATGGAAACAAGAAGCCATTTAATTGTCCTTGGCATTGTTTGAAGACCTGTAAAGGAGTCAATGAAGCTCCGTACTGTATCGCTTTAGCCTTAGTTAGCGCAAAGCACGGAAGACTTAAAAACGGTTTTGTTTTTGCGGGAGCTAATGCTTACAGAACGGATAAAATCATGCCAGTAAGGGAACTTATTAGAACTTTGATTCAAGAATATGTTCAAGCAGGAGAAAGGAAAGAAAATCAAGGAGGTTTAAAAATGGAAGGAACTTCTTTGCTTGAAGGTTATTCTTATGAAGAGAAAAAAGTTGGTGAAACAGATTACGTATTTTTATACAAACAGGGGATAATAGTTCTATTCATACCGGCAAAGCATTGCCCCGATGAAAAGATTATGGAGGTGGCCCGACAGACAGCGGGATAGTAGTCGAACTTTAAAAATTCAACTTAGTCATAAAGCTCTCCCGAAGTTTAACTAAAGGAGAGTTTTTTATTTACCCTGCTTGCCCGTCCGAAGCTTTAGCGGCGGAGGGAGTGCTTGCCGAAAGGCGAAAACGGAGGTAAAGATTTTTTAATGTCCAACAAATAAATAAGGCCTGTTTGGCGTATGCCAAACAGGCCTTTTGTTACGGAGAACGCGTTACAGAGGTTTTAGCTACTGAGTTGGTATCAAGCTCTGCAGGTAAAGAGGCGCCGTTGAGAACTATCGGTGGGCTGTATGAATTGGGAATCAGGTAGGCGTTTATCTGGG
>JAZDIO010000047.1:0-4354 GCA_043804965.1 Candidatus Firestoneibacteriota bacterium
AAAACCCGCATAATTTAAAAGTAGAACTTCGTGTAAACGGAAAAATAAGACAGAAAGATTCCACGAAAACTTTTATCTTTAAAATTCCGGAGATGATTGAGTATATTACGAAATATTTAACTCTTATGCCGGGAGATGTAATCTCAACCGGCACTCCTGACGGGATTTCCCCCGTGTTTCCTGGAGATGTAATGGAAGCAAAGATAGAAAAGATTGGAATCCTCCGCAATAAGGTGATAAAAGAGAGTTTATAAGGTTAATAAAGTTTTTAAGGTTCATAAGGTCTTTTTCAAGGGAGTTTTTTATTAAATTAAATACTACATTAATGTAAGACTTTAGGGACTTTACAAACCTTACAAACTTTAAGAACTGATGAGAGGACGATATTCATGGACGAACATCTGATCGCCGAATTTATGCAACAGAAAGTATTCGCCGTTGTAGGAGCTTCTTCAAATCCGGAAAAGTACGGCTATACAATCACTAAAAACCTGCTGGACAGGGGCTATAAGGTTTATCCTATAAATCCGAGACTGGAAGAACTTCACGGCGTAAAATGCTATAAATCTCTTGCCGGCCTTCCTGAAAAACCGGATGTCGTTGATCTGGTGATACCTCCGAAGATTACCGAAGAAGTGGTGAAAGAATGCCTGAAACTCGGGCTTATGCGTGTTTGGATGCAGCCCGGAGCGGAAAGCAGCGCAGCCGTGGAATTTTGCGAGAAGAACGGAATAAAGGTAATATACGGCGCCTGTGTGATGATGCACTAAAAAAGATAAGTACAAAGTACGAATGACAAAGTACAATTTAAGGTAGGCGGGAGAAAGCCCCGCCATATTTATAAAAGTAAAAAATAATATCCGCAGGGTTTTTATCTGCGTTCATTATATTGTAAATTGTCATTTGTACTTTGTCATTTTTATTTGAGGTGTAGATGCGTATAGCTTTGTGTCAGATAAATACTACAGTCGGGGATTTCAGCGGAAATACTGCAAAAATTATTGAATATATAAAAAAAGCAAAAGCGCTGAAAGCAGATATTTGTGTTTTTCCGGAGCTTGCGGTCCCAGGATATCCGCCAGAGGATCTTCTCCTTAAACAAAAATTTATTAAAGATAATCAGGAGGCTCTGAAAGAAATCACCGCTCATGTTCGGGGGATAACTTCAGTTGTAGGTTTTGTTGATAAAAACGGGAAAGACCTGTATAATGCGGCGGCGCTATTGTCCGAGGGGCGGGTGGCGGGTGTTTATCATAAAAATTATCTTCCAAATTACGGTGTTTTTGACGAGAAGAGATATTTTAAATCAGGAGACAAACCTTTTATGGCTGAAATAGCAGGCGTAAAAGTCGGATTGAATATCTGCGAGGATCTCTGGATTGAGGATGGTCCCGTTAAAACAGACGCTGTTTCCGGCGCAGAAGTAATTATCACTATCAATGCCTCGCCTTATCATGCCGGAAAAGTTACGGAAAGAGAAAAACTTATTCAAAAACAGGCAAAAGATAACAGCGTATATATAGTATATACCAATATGATAGGGGGGCAGGATGAGCTTGTCTTTGACGGTTATTCCCTGGTTGTGGATAAAACGGGAAAAATTATAACCCGGGCAGGAGGTTTTAGGGAAGACCTGCTGATTGTTGATCTTTCGCTTGGAGTAAAAAAAGAATTGCCGCCGGTATCTAAACAAAAATCCGCCATACTTTCGCTTGCTGAAGAGGTGTATACTGCTTTGGTTCTTGGGACGAAAGATTATGTTTCAAAAAACGGCTTTAAAAAAGTAGTTATAGGCCTTTCCGGCGGAATTGATTCAGCAATTGTTGCGGCCATTGCCGTAGATGCGCTTGGAAGGGAAAATGTTACAGGTGTTTTTATGCCTACCAGATATTCCTCAAGAGAATCCCTGGAAGATGCGAAAGGACTTGCAAAAGCCCTGGAGATAAATTTTAAAATAATATCTGTAGAAAATATTTTTAATAACTACCTGGAACTCTTAAAACCCCACTTTTCAGGGGTGAAGGCGGATATTACTGAGGAGAACCTGCAAGCTCGAATTCGAGGGAATATTATGATGGCTCTTTCAAATAAATTTGGCTGGCTGGTTTTGACTACCGGCAATAAATCGGAGATGAGCACGGGTTATGCCACGCTTTACGGGGATATGGCGGGAGGCTTCGCGGTCATTAAAGATGTGCCAAAAATGCTCGTTTATGAAATATCAAAATACAGGAACTCGATTTCACGGGTTATTCCTCCTAATGTTTTTACTAAAGCGCCTACCGCGGAACTAAGAGATAATCAGAAGGATTCGGACTCACTGCCTGAATATGAGGAGCTTGATCCTATACTCAAACTATATGTGGAAGAGGACCTGGATACAAAACAGATTATCGCAAAAGGAAAAAAGAAGGAGACAGTGGAGAGAGTTGCCCGCTTGGTGGATTTAAGCGAATATAAAAGACGCCAATCTCCTCCCGGAGTAAAGATTACGCCAAAAGCCTTTGGCAGGGACAGAAGAATGCCGATTACGAATAAATACCGGAGCTAAACGAAATCTTGTTAGAAAGCTTTTAGTCGGAAAAAAGCGCTAAAACCCGCCAAGTTCCGCATTTTAGGTTTGAATTACCTTGTTTTTAATGCTAAAATGAACCTCTCCGAGCTTACGTACGGAGTTTCGACGCTAGGAAGTTTTTAGATTATTTAGAATTAAACGTAAATCCTTAGAAAACCCGCGGATAAGCTTGAGGTAGTTGACTGTTTAGAATTTGTTTTATCGTTGGGGCTGTAGCTCAGCTGGGAGAGCGCCTCGCTGGCAGCGAGGAGGCCAGGGGTCCGATCCCCCTCAGCTCCACCAATTTTAATTTGAGATTAAAATTGGTAGAGAATCGATATTCGAGATTTGAAAATAGATAAAAAATATCGATTCGGTCAACTCTCGACTTTCGATTTTCAAGAAGCTTTTAAAGTGATAGAGAATCAGAAAAGGACTTCGATAGCCAAAAATGGCTATGAAGTTCAGAAAGAGCGGGTCAATCTCTCGATTTTCAAGAAATTTAGTTCCAAAACTATCAACTATCACATCAAGAGGGAATATGCAGATTTGGGTATATACTTTAATAAGTGTTGCAATAGTCAGTCTTATCTCCCTTGTGGGAGTTTTTACTATTGCTCTTAATCGAGACCTCCTTCAAAAAATTATACTTTATCTTGTCAGCTTTGCCGTAGGCGCGCTTTTTGGGGATGCGATAATTCATCTTTTGCCCGAAGCGTATGAAACTTTTGGAAAAGGATTACCTACGGCTTTGATGGTAATTCTCGGAATTTTCATCTTCTTTGTTCTTGAAAAGTTTATCCGGTGGCGCCATTGTCATGCCGGACATTGCGACGAACATTTAAAGCCGGTGGTATACATAAATTTGTTTGGGGATGCGGTTCATAATTTTATAGACGGCCTTGTTATTGCCGCCAGTTATTCCGTATCTTTTCAGCTGGGGGTTGCAACAACAATTGCCGTGATACTTCACGAAATTCCGCAGGAAATCGGGGATTTCGGAGTATTGATACACGGCGGGCTGTCCGCTAAAAAAGCACTCTTTTTTAATTTTCTTTCCGCTCTGGCTTCAGTAATAGGAGCCATCCTGTTTTTTGCGGTCGGAGATTTTGCGGGTAATTTTAAAATGGCTTTAATTCCTATTACCGCCGGAGGATTTATTTATATGGCCGGCTCGGATCTTATTCCGGAACTGCATCATGATGAAAGGCCGCTCCGGTCGTTGCTTCAGATAATATTCATAGCGCTCGGTGTTGCGATAATGGCTTTAATGGTGTTTTTTGAATAGTTCCTGATTGTGGAATGAAAAAACTACGGCGAAAAATTTATTGGAGGAAAAAAGCATGAAAAAACTTGGTTTTGCGGTAGTAGGCTGCGGAAATATAGTTGGCCATCATCTTAAAGGGGTGCTGGAAACGCCGGAGGCCGAACTCGTGTGCGTGGTTGATGTGGTTGAGGAGAAAGCCAAGGCAATTGCGGAAAAATATAAAGTTAAATATTACACCGAGGTAAAGGAAATGCTGAAAAATCCCGCGGTAGATGTGGTTACAATTGCTTTGCCTTCCGGGCTTCATATGGATGTCGCCATAGCGGCAATGGAAGCAGGAAAACATGTGATTTCGGAAAAGCCGCTGGAAATAACACTGGAAAAGATAGATAAAATGATTGCCGTTTCAAAGAAAACGAAAAAACATCTGGCAGGAATTTTCCAGAGCCGCTTTTTTGAATCTTCTCTCAGCATTAAAAAAGGCATTGAAGAAGGCCTGCTTGGCAGTCTAGTGCTCGGAGATTCCTATAATA
>JAZDIO010000048.1:0-4352 GCA_043804965.1 Candidatus Firestoneibacteriota bacterium
CCCGCGCGAAAGCGCAGAGATGTTCACTCTTGACATAAATATGGGAGTCTAAGGCAACAATTAAGTGAACACGGGCTCGAAGCCCCGCGCGAAAGCGCAGAGATGTTCACTCTTGACATAAATATGGGAGTCTAAGGCAACAATTAAGTGAAGACAGGAGAAAAGAAAAAGATGAGTAATAAATTAAAAGTAGGCATTGTGGGAGCCACGGGCATGGTGGGTCAGAGGTTTATATCGCTGTTAGCTAACCATCCGTGGTTTGACGTGGTAACGCTGGCGGCGAGCGAGAGAAGCGCAGGGAAGGCTTATGCTGAATCAGTTGCCGGCAGATGGGTGCTGAAAACCTCAATTCCAAAAAAGATTGGCAAACTTGTCGTTAAAAATGCCGCTGATGTAAAGGAAATCGCGGATTCTGTGGATTTTATATTTTGCGCTGTTGATATGAAGAAAGAAGATATAAAAGCGCTGGAATATAAGTACGCGAAAGCGGAAGTTCCGGTGGTGTCAAATAACTCGGCTCACAGATGGACTGAGGATGTTCCGATGCTTCTTCCCGAGTTAAATGATGCGCATCTTAAAATAATTGATACGCAAAAAAAAAGACTGGGCACAAAAAACGGGTTTATAGTGGTAAAACCCAACTGTTCGATTCAAAGTTATGTGCCGGCGCTTCATCCTTTGCTGGTCTTTGGCCTTAAAGAAGTTGTAGTCTGCACTTATCAGGCAATTTCAGGCGCGGGGAAAACTTTTGAGACCTGGCCGGAGATGGTGGATAATGTTATTCCGTACATCGGCGGAGAGGAAGAAAAGAGCGAGAAAGAACCGCTTAAAATCTGGGGAAAAATAGAAGGCGGAAAGATAGTTTCTGCCGTAAAGCCTGTTATTACCGCTCAATGTATAAGAGTTCCGGTAACTGACGGGCATATGGCTGCGGTGTTTGTGAAATTTGACAGAAAACCGGCGAGAGAAGAGATCTTAAAATGCTGGAAGGAGTTCAAAGGAAAACCGCAGGCGCTTAATCTGCCGAGCGCGCCGAAACAGTTTATTAAGTACTTTGAAGAAGACAATCGGCCGCAGACAAAGCTGGAGCGTGATATTGAGAACGGCATGGGAGTAACGGTCGGAAGATTAAGGGAAGATCATCTTTACGATTATAAATTCGTTTCTCTCTCCCACAACACCGTAAGAGGCGCCGCAGGCGGCGCGGTACTAATTGCTGAGCTTTTAAAAGCGGAAGGATATCTGCGCAGCAATTAGAGCAATGGAAAATCGAGAATCGAAAATAGATATGGCAGCGGCGGGGAAAAAAGCCCCGCCGTTGTTATTAGGGACAGTACCGTCTTCACCTGTGGACTGTCCCTGGTTTTAGTTCTTCGACGATTGGACTCTTGACAAGAGGACTATTCATGTGTATACTATAAGGAACATATGTACCTTATATGATACGAGAGGAAATATGCTATATAATAACGCAGTTTATGAAATAATTAAGACACCCTTGGCTTTTAAGCTTCTCCGTTATATGATATTATATGAAACCGAACAGACGGGAAGAGAAACAGCCAGGAATATAGGCATTTCTTTTGTACATGCGCACAGAATACTTGAAGGTCTTGTAAAACAAGGGATTGTTATAAAAAGAAAGGCCGGAAAAGCCAATTTGTTCAAGATAAATCAAAAGCATGAGACCGTGAAAAGAATAATTCAACCTTTAGTTTTTGAAGAAAAAGATCTTGCTAAAAATATACTGACTACGAAATTGGAGCCGGCAGCAAAGAAAGCGCTTTCTGTTGTTTTATACGGGAGTGTAAGTGAAGGGAAAGAAGGGCCCGATAGCGATGTAGATGTCTTCTTCCTGACAAAAGACCCTGAGACAAAAAAGATTTTAAAAGAAAAGCTTTCTGAGCTGGCAGAGGATTTTGTGGTTTCAACAGGAAATAGATTGGATTCGTTAATACTGACGGTTTCAGAATATCGGAAGGAAAAAAACTATAAAAAGGGAGTAATTGAAGTCATTGAGAAAGGCGAACTGTTGTTCGGAAAACCTATAGGGGAGGTTTTACATAAATGATGTCCGAGAAGATTAAAACGAAAAAAGTTGAACAAAGTCATTATCTGAATTATTTTAAGAAAGCGGAAAGTTTTCATAAGGCCGCTAACAGCTGCATTAATGAACTTAATTATGAAGCTGCCGCCCTCGCCTGTATACATTGCGTTATTTCCGCAATTGATGCATTTCTGGTTTTTAAACTTGGAGTTAGAAGCACATCGGAAAGACACGGCGATGTTCTCAAGCTTCTTGCGGAAGCCGGAGGCTCAGATTCTAAACAGGCGATAAAGCATGCTGATGCGGTCTTAAGCGAAAAGACGGTAGTCGAATATCTTGATGTATTGGTTACTGATAAACAAGTTCTGGCGCTCTATAAACACACTGATCGGTTTTTCTGCTGGGTGAAAGAAAGAATACCTAAGGAAAATAGGCTGTGACTAATATCAGATTAACAATGGAATATGACGGAACATGCTATAAGGGCTGGCAGAAACAAATTGGAAAACCGACCATACAGGGTTCTCTTGAATACGCGCTTAAAAAGGTTACCAAAGGAGATATTATTACTTTTGGAGCGAGCAGGACTGATGCAGGAGTGCACGCGCTCTGTCAGACCGTTACTTTTGAAACCAAAATAAAAATTCCGCCAAAAAATCTCCGCAGGGCTTTAAATGATGTTCTGCCTTTAGATATTTTTATTACAAAACTTGAGAAAGCAAAATCCGGTTTTCATGCGAGGCATTCTGCGAAAATAAAGACCTACCGGTACACCGTGCATAACGAAGAAAAAAGAAAAGTTTTCCTGAAAAACTTTGCCTGGCATTGGAAGTACCCTCTGGATCTAAAAAAAATGAAAGCGGCGGCAAAGTATTTTACGGGGAAGCACGAGTACCGCCCGTTCTCCTGCGATGAAGAGAGGGAAAATACAGTTAGAACTGTTAATAAGATAAAAATATCAAGAAAAAAAGAGATGGTCTATATTGATATTACCGCAAAATCCTTTTTAAGAAGACAGGTCCGCATGATGGCGGGTTTTCTGGTTCAGGCAGGCGGCGGCAGGGTAAAGCCGGAAACAGCAAAAGAAATATTTAAAGGCGCCACCGGCATAAAGCCCCTTGTGGCTCCGGCTGCGGGTCTTTGTCTGGTGAAAATAAAGTATTAAAATCTGTCATACTTTAACTTCCTGTATCCGCATTTGTTTTAAATGACTTTTTGGGGTATTGACTATTTCGATTTTCTGATGTAAAATACTAATGCTCACTCGAGTGAGCATATTATGAAAACTACGATGAATGACATAGCAAAAATGGCGGGAGTATCCAGAAGCACAGTATCCAGGGTGTTGTCCGGTAATTATAAAAAAATACGGATAAGCGCAGAAACCGCGGAAACAGTTTTACGTATTGCCCAAGAACATGATTTTCAGCCGGATCATCTTGCAAAGAGCCTTCAATCAAGAAAGACCAAAACCATCGGTGTTATCGTAACAGATATTACAAATCCGTTTTTTGCCGAGATTGCGCGAAGCATTGAAAAGTTTCTAGACACCATGAATTACAGCATGATACTTTGTAATACTGATGAAAAACTGGATGCAGAGGCTAAAGGAATTAAACTGCTTCTTTCAAAGAGAGTAGAGGGCCTTATAATTTGTCCGGCCGGTTTTGAAGATGAAAATATTGCCAGATTGGCTAAAATAAGCTTTCCGTTTGTATTAATTGACAGGTATGTAAAAGGGGCGGACTCCAGTTATGTCGTAAGCGACAATTACAACGGCGCAAAACAGGCCGTAGAATATCTTTTAAACAAGGGGCATAGAAGGATAGGGTTCCTCGGCGGAAAAGAAGATTCAAGCAGTAATCGGGACAGGAAGAAAGGTTATTATGACGCGCTTGAGGATAAAGGAATAGAATATTCCGGCGAGCTTGAACTGAATCTGGGATTTGACAAAGAATCCGGGGAGAAAGGGATGGATTTGTTTCTTAAATTAAAGAACCGCCCCACTGCGGTCTTTGCCGTAAATAATTTTCTGGGCCTGGGAGCTCTGCTCTCGTTGAAAAAGCACGGGATAAATATGCCCGGAGAGATTTCCCTGATTGAATTTGACGAAACAGACCTTTCCAGATTCGGGGATACCGCTGTTACGAGTATTAATCAAAATGCTAAAGAGATAGGAGCAAAAGCGGTAGAAATCATATTGAGCAAGATCTCAGGAGGGGAAGACGAAAAAATAATTATTCCGGTGAAATTAATAGAAAGACAGTCAGTAAAAGATAATTACAAATGACGAATGACAAAGGAC